>JAYTAQ010000062.1:0-4631 GCA_043737415.1 bacterium | reverse complement strand
TCTGTAAATTTGGTATTATTCAAAAGAAAACCCACCTTCACTAGTGATCATTAATTGCGCAATGCATTAAAATGAAAAGCTACAGTGAACAGGTCTCTCCAAACTGCTCGTTGGGAGTTAGAGTTTTTTTAATTACTACATTATTATTAATACAATGGCAAAAAAAGGTTTAAAAAAAGGCGACAAGGTCGTTCAAGAAGTGAGTGTTGTTGAACAGGAACCGAAAAAGGTAACTGACAAACAAAGCGCAAGATTTCAAGAAAATAGTCCTAGTATTGATTCTAAGAAAATTGCTTCCCTACTTGGTAAAAAATCTAAAGTTAAAAAAGAGAAAAAACTTCAGAAAAATAAGCTTTTTGGAAAAATAAGAGGCAGACTATTTGATTCTAATGATAAACAGATCGAAAAAATCCGTAATTTTGCAAAAGAAGCTGAAGCAGTTGAGGATCAAGTGACCGTAATGACTCAGGAGGAGATGAAAGTTGCTGTTGTTAATCTTCGTGAAGAATTTCAGGCTAAACTTGGACCCGATGCTAAGATTTTTACCGAAAAAGGTAAAGCATGGCTTGAAACGAAACAAGGAGCAGAAATTCTTGACTTTTTGATTGAAAAGCTTCCAATATGTTTTTCTTTAGTTCGAGAGGCTGCAAATCGATCGGCATCTCACAAACACTTTGAAGTTCAGCTTATGGCTGGTATCGCCCTTACACAGGGAAGATTAGTTGAAGTTAAAACCGGAGAGGGAAAAACTCTTGTAGCTTCACTTCCTTTGTTTATTTATTCACTTTTCGGTCGGGGTGCTTACATTGTTACTGTTAATGACTATCTTGCTCGAGTTGGAGCTGAGTGGGTTGGGCATATTATGGATTATTTAGGAGTCACTGTTGGAGTTATCAACCAGGATAAGGCATTTAAATACGTTCCTGCTGAGCTTTTAGAGAAATACAAAACGCCTGAGGAAGCTGAACTTGCTAAGAAAATTGATTGGAGAATCCAGAATCAGATGAAGGGTCTTTGCCTGGTAGAAACAACCAAAAAGGATGCCTATTTATGCGACGTTACTTATGGTACAAACTCTGAGTTTGGATTCGATTACCTTCGAGACAACATGCATAAGACATATGAACAGATGAATCAGCGTGATCCATTCTTCTGTATTGTAGACGAGGTTGACTCAATACTTATAGATGAGGCTCGAACTCCGCTTATTATTTCTGATTCAGCTGATGAATCAAATATCTTGTATACAAAATTTGCTACTCTTGTTAAAGACCTTGAGGAGGGAGATTATAAAATTGATGAAAAAGAACGGGCAGTATCGTTGACAGATCATGGTGTTAGTAGAATGGAAAAATGGCTTAATGTTGATAATTTATGGAGCAACTATGATTACGCAAAACATTTAGATAGAGCTTTACTTGCTACTTATTACTATCACAAAGATGACCAGTATATCACTCATAATGGAGAGGTTGTTTTAGTTGATGAGTTCACAGGCCGTCTACAGCAAGGCAGAAGAATTTCTGATGGTATACACCAGGCTATTGAGGCTAAGGAAGGTGTTGCAATCCAAAGAGAGTCTAGAACGCTTGCTACTGTTACTTACCAGAATTATTTCAGACTTTATCCTGTTTTGTCAGGAATGACTGGTACAGCACTTACTGAAGCTGAAGAGTTTTCAAAAATCTACAATCTTGAAGTAGTAGAAATGCCTACAAATAAGCCAATGGTTCGTGTAGACAGCGATGATATTATTTACAAGAACGAGGACGCCAAGTTTAACGCAATTGTCGATGATATTAAGGAAAAGCATGAGAAAGGCCAGCCGGTTCTTGTAGGAACCGTTTCTGTCGAGAAGTCAGAGAAGCTTGCTACACTGCTTAAAAGATCGGGTATTAGACATGAAGTTTTAAACGCAAAAAACCATGCACGCGAAGCTGACATTGTTTCAAAAGCTGGAGAGAATGGTGCGGTAACTATATCTACTAATATGGCAGGTCGTGGTACAGACATCAAACTTGGCAAAGAAATTCCAGAGGTTGGGGGACTTTATGTTATTGGTACAGAGCGACATGAATCACGTCGTATAGACAATCAGCTACGAGGTCGGTCAGGTCGTCAGGGTGATCCAGGTTCATCAAGATTCTACCTAGCTCTTGATGATGAAATTATGCGTATCCACGGTGGAGATATGATTAAAGCAATCCTGACAGCTACTAACGTTCCTGATGATCAGCCTTTTGAATCTAGATTTATCACAAAAGCCCTACAAAGTGCACAAAGACGTATAGAGGCTGAGAATTTTGATGTTCGAAAACATCTTGTTGATTATGATGATGTTTTAAATAAGCAGCGAATGGTTGTTTATAATCGTCGTAGACGTATTATGGAGTTGTTTGAAGAGGCGAAAAAGTATTATGAATCTAACAAAACACTAATTGATGCTGAGGTTAGAGGACAAGGTATTCCTGAACAGGAGATTAGACTTCGGGATTATGTTGTTATGAAGCTTAAACAGCAGGTTTTATTTATTATTGATGATGAGACATCTGAAGAAACATTAACTAACGAAAATATTGAGAATATTATCAATAAACTTCTTCAAATAATGCCTAAAGATTTGCTTGAAGAGGTTGTACAAATAAAGTTCGATATTACTCTTGATAAATTCCTAGCTTTTCTTGAACAAAACCCTTCAAAAGAGCGTATTAATGAGCAGATGGACATTCTTATCGATCAAGTTTATGACTTGAAAGAGAAGCAGGAGGGATATGTTACGATGAGAGAGATTGAGAAGTATGTGATGCTTGATAGTATTGACTCGCACTGGATTGATCATCTTGAAAATATGGAGGATATTCGGTCTGGAGCTGGTTTACAAGGCTATGGCCAGAAGGATCCATTACATATATATCAGAACGAAGGATATATCCTGTTCACTCAAATGATGGGCGAAGTTGACGCTGATATTGCTCGTAGAGTTCTGTTATTTACAGCTCGTGTTGAGCGTGAAGCTAAAAAAACCGAGGTTAGTGCAGGCATCCAGTCAGCTGCTAGACTTGCACAGGAAGCACTTGAACAGGCATTCCGAGACTCACAGACTGCAAAGGAAAACGGCAAGGCTGAAAAAGCTTTAGTTGTTGCTGAAAAGGTTGAAAAATCTGTTAAAGGTAAGACACAGAAAAAGAAAAATAAGAAGAAGAGATAAATCTCAATCTTTAATAATAAAGAGCCTCGAAAGAGGCTCTTTTGTTTATAACTTGTAACTTCTCCCTATTCCCGTAAAATCATCTATGACAACATTTGACCTAAGTACTTCTTCAGAATTCTTAAAACAGTTTGAAGCAATCATTACAGCATCAAACTCAATACTAATAACCTCTCACAAAAATCCTGACGATGACTCGTTTTCTTCAGTTATTTCTATGATCTCAATTTTAAAGATTAAATATCCAGGTAAGAAAATTGATGCAATGTACTCCGGAGATTTTCGCAATAGATGGACATCTTTTGAGAATTCTGAATTGGTTCAGTCAGTTTATGATATTTCTGATAATCTTGGGGATTATGATTGCATTGTAGTTTTGGATGTGTCAGGATATGATCGATTTTGTTCAAATACTGCAAAGTTTATTGATTTTAAAGGTAAAAAAATTTGTATAGATCACCATAAAACCGAAGTAGATATTTCTGCATTTGATCTTTTCTTTTTGCAAGCGGATGTTGTATCAGCTTCAGAATTGATATATAGATTGTTCTGTGAAAACGAGAAAAACTTAGATCCAAAACTTTGCGAGAATTTATTACTTGGTATTTTGGGAGATAGTGCATGGTTTGGAGTTAATATGCCCCCAGAACACGCTTATATTCTTTCGATTGCCGAAAGATTGATGGTAGAAGGCAATATAAACCTTGAGGTTTTTAGATCTCGTTTTAGAGGCTTTACTGAGAACGTTTTTAAAGTAATGCAGGAGCTTATGAAAAACGCTTCATTTGATACTGTTGCTGGCTGGCCTAGATTTATGTCCTCATTTCTTTCTAGAGAATTCGCTGCAAGCGTTGAAGAAAATGATTTAAGAGAGGGATGCGATATTTATATTGGTAGTTATGGCAAATCGATGAACGATATTTTATGGGGATTTATTGTTTATCCTAGCAAAAACGGTGAAGTAAAAGTATCATTAAGATCTCGCCCAGAAGGAGTAAATGTTCGAATTTGGGCAGAAGAAATGGAAGCTGGTGGCGGTCATAATGGATCCAGTGGAATGAGATTTTTCCCTGATAATCGTGAATCGCTTGATCCAAAGGGTTATATAGATGTGTTGAAAGGATGGATGAGGACTAATGAAGCGCCTGCTTACGAAGGATTTTAAAAAAAGACATATTTAATGCTTTGAAACAAACTCATTCCCTTTTATAAAAAACCTCAGCGGTAGCTCAACAGCTTTGCTAATACCTACTCTAGTTGTCTGCGCAGTATCAAATGCTATTGGTTTATCAAAATGATCACTGGAAGTGATATATAAGGGTGGCTGGGTCAAATCTGTCCCATACATATCTTTTGTAATTCCCATAGCAATTACGAGCTTGGCAGGGCCATTTGTGAGCATTATATTTGGAGTGTCAGCATT
>JAYTAQ010000061.1:0-1793 GCA_043737415.1 bacterium | reverse complement strand
CAAAGCTAAAACAAAAAGGCGTGCTAGTTTTGGATGCGCCCGCCGATCGCCTGAGTGAAGATCTGGTCGATCGCTATCTGCAACTCAAAGCCCGCAATCAGCTTTAGAATAGCTTCTTTAATGACATCTTATTAAGGAATTTATTCGCGGCAGGGACAGCTACTTTTAGTTCGTAGGGTAGATGCATCAACGTTGACATGATGTCTAATGCAAAGGGCATTTACTCTACAACGCTTATCAACATTTTTTACATGAGTCCCGGATAAAAAACTCTTTATGGATTTCTACTTTTCCACCTCTTTTCCGAAAGTAAAATTCATTGGTTCCTTTACTCTCATAACCGGTACCTCTCTTGTACTCTTGGTAATATCTTATCAGTGCAGTCTTATTATCAATTTGATGAAAAGTAGAATTTGAAGCACTAACTTTTATCCAATATTTTGAGTCGATAATCTCCTTCTTTTTTTGAGAATATCCCTCATAGTCATGCTTTTCATATAGAGAATTTTCTTGCTTTGGAAAGTCATAACTTTCTGAAATAAAATCATTTGGCAAGTAAGACAACTGTGTATTGAGGTCTTTGCTGTTCCAGGCATTCATAAAAGTAACAAAAACTAAATTCGTTTCATCGATACTCAGGTCTTCTGTAATAGGCTTTGGTGGCGGAGTAGGTGGTGAATTAGTAGGAATAACTGTTGGTGAATTAGTGGGAATAACTGTTGGTGATTGTTCTACTTCTTTTTTCAAACGAAAGATAGCTTTATAGGTGGAGTTATTCCCCAAATATATATCTTCGTTGTAAGAATAAAATCCCTTTTTAGTCAATGTAATGCTAAGACGTTCAGCACTCGAAATCTTTATATTAACACGACCATTGATGTCAGTAGGTTCTACAGAAAGTCAACCGAACCAAACTTCTACACCCCCAAGTAGTTCACCTTCTTCAGATAAAACAATAGCGGTAAAATCAACTAACTGAGAACGGCTCTCTCTTATTAATGTATAAATCTTTGGAGTTTCAGAGTTTAATCCTGAAGTAATTGTATCTGTGATACCTCTATAGTCGTCCTTATAAATAGTGATTTTTCCATCGCCGTTTTTAGAAATTTTCAGCTTTGCATCACCTTCTTTATCAGTTTTTGTATCTACTGTTGTCTTGTTGCCAAATTCATATTTTATTTTTGCTCCTTCTAAAGGCTTGTTATCTTCTGTTTTTACAATGAATGCAACATCGGTTAAATTACAATCATTTGACAAAGTGAAAAGACATCTGAGTTCTGGAGTTGCAATAGTGACTGGGATTGCAATTCCAGCAAGTATAATACCAAACAATGCAATAGTATCTATCGACTTTCGGAATTTTGTTTTTTCTACCGAATTAACTGTCGTCATCAGAATCTTCTCCTTTTATAGTTGTTAGCTATTGAAGATGCCCCTAAGCCTCGTATTGCTCAAATGAAAGAGTTTTGAAAACTTGATGAGATGCACTTTTCAGCTTTTTAGTATTGCTGCCTTACATAATTCTCCACAGCGCTTTTAATCAATTCCGGATGGTTATATAATTTCTATAGGAAAATTCAAAATTGTGATTTCATCTGTCTCTTATTTCCTATGTTCTTTTACCTGTTCTACGAAATTGATTTCCTTCTTCTGCATTTAATTCGGATTCTGCTTGAACAAACGGCTTTGTTTAAGGCACTCTGATACAGATAGGAAAAAGCAGGGGCATCAACCATGAAGCAAGATGTATCAAGACCTCGCAAACAATCGCGATCGCAGCGATGGATTCAAAC
>JAYTAQ010000060.1:0-4671 GCA_043737415.1 bacterium | reverse complement strand
TCAAGCGGCTTCCACTCATACGGCCGAGACATGTTGTTATAAAATCTTTTCTAACTCCGGAACAGTTAGCAAGCGTAGATACTGCGTTAGAATCTCCGCAAGAAAGTATTTATATTGTGCCAATCTTAGGAGGTGGACCAATATTCCAAAAACCTGGCTCATTTGAGCCGGTGTTTGGAATGTATCACCTACCTGAGTTAGATATGCATGTAGCCTTAGCCTCAATTCCACCAATAATAGCTGGTATGTCAATCCCTGCGGATAATGCTGGATCAGTAAAAATGGATCAACCCTCTGAGGTTTATGTTTTTCCATACCGAAGAATAGCTAAATCATTTGGAGGAGTTAGCCAAAGAATTCAAACATCAGTTCCAACTCCCTGGACTGATATACCAATTGTAATGACTCTAAATCCCATTATGCCAATTGGGATTTTCATGGTTACATTTAACTGGGATCAAGTAAATGATGACGCAAAAATGCGAGCAAGAATGCTTGATTCTTTTGATCGCTGGGTCATCGACAAAAATGTTGAACCTACCAGAGAGTTTTTCCAAACAGTTCTTCGAAGGTATAAGAAGCCAGCCACAGTATTTCTTGCTTGTGTTCATGTTGAAAAACCAATTAAATAATGTGGGTCAATCGATGGCCTCACGCAATCCTCTTTCCATAATTTTAATAATTATTGCTTTCATACCAATTTCAAACAAATGGCGACAATTCATTATCGGAAAATCTAATGGTTGTACTTTGGAACTGAATCATTTTGATTAGTCAACGGTAATTAACTCCTACTAAAAATAGATGAGAGGATTTTCAATTCAAATAGAAAAAGCGACTCTTGATAACGAGAGTTTCCGAGTAGTTTTATATACAGGTAAATATAGCCAGCTTGTGCTGATGTCATTGAAACCGATGGAGGATATTGGACTTGAGGTGCATCAAAATAATGATCAATTTTTTCGTGTTGAATCCGGTCAGGGAATTTGTATAGTAGATGGACATGAGTACATACTTGCAGATGGTGTTGTAGTGGTTGTACCAGCAGGTGCTCAGCATAATATAGTCAATACTTCCGAAGTGCACGAATTGAAACTTTATACTATTTATTCCCCACCAGATCACAAAGATGGCATTGAAAGAGAAACTAAAGAGGAGGCTATATCTGATGATCCCGAGTATGATGGGGAAACTACGGAATAGGTGTGGTGGAGTAATTAATTTCTCTAAACCAGCATTAAGAGCCTAAACTCTTCACATAGTCTACATGAAAAACAGCTAATCTATCGACAAACTCCTCAATCTGCTCCACTGGAGGTAGAAAAGTCGTCCTAAAATGATAAGTTCCTTCGACTTGACCAAATCCTGATCCTGGCACTACGCAAACTCCTATTTTTTCTAACAAAGCCACGCAATAATCTACATTTTTTTTATTGTGGTAAGCAATTCTCTCCTGTTCACTTAAGTTTTGGAGTTCAACATCTGATATATGTGGGATCTCTACTTTTACAAAAGCGTACATCGCACCTTCAGGATGCTCCATAGAAATTCCTTTGATTTTATTTAATCCTTCACTAAGAATTTTTGCGCGATTATGCAGAGAAGCTAAAATACCATCCTTCTCGCTTTTGTATAAATCAAAACTCTCTTCACCGTCTTTTGGTGGCGTGATCATTAAATAAGTAACCAGCTGTCCGCTTACATTCGAGCACAAGCTTATGGATTGTAATTTTAATAATTGGTCAATGACATCCTGAGGTACATTTCTAAACTCCATAAAACCTCCTCGATGACCACATTCTCCTAAAAACCCTTTTGATACTGAGTGAAAGCTAAAAAGTGACACTTCTTTCTCAGCTATATCTTGCATTACTTTGGAAAAAGAATGAAATTTTAAGCCCTCAAGATAGACATTCTCCTGGTACACTTCGTCAGCTAGAATTGTAAGTCCATGTTTTTTAGCAAATTTGATTACCAATTTGATATTATCCTCACTTAGTACAGCACCAGTTGGATTACCAGGGTTGATTACAGCTATTGCAAGTGGTTTAATTCCATCAAGCTTTGATTGCAAAATTGATTCCTCAAGACTTTTTTCATTAAGCGCCCAGTGATTTTCTTCATCAAGAAAATAGTTTACTTTTGTTCCTCCGTAAAGTGTGATACTTGCACTATAAAGTGGATACTGGGGAACCGGTACCATAATCCCATCTTTTTCGTTTTTGATTAGAGAGTAGAGAATTGATTGGACACCTTTGCTTGCTCCATCTGTAAGAAATATATGCTCAGCATTTGTCTCAATACCATCACGTTCTTTTATAAATTCTGCAATTCTCTCTCTCACAAACAAAATACCCGAGCTTTGAGTATACGCACCAAGTCCGTGGGGATGTTTATCAAAAATTTGTTTGGCTTTTTCCAAAATGTCTTTTGGGAATAAGAATTTAGTCTCAGGTTTTAATAATAACTCTGGAAATTCAAGTAGCGATAGAACTTGTCGAATATATGTAAGTGGCTTTTGACCTAGAGCTTGTGGATTGCCAATATTGCAGTAAATTACCTCTCTTCCAGTTTTTTCAAGATCTTCAGCAATTTGTACTAGTTTTCCCCGTACAGCATATTCAGCATTTATAAGATTTGGATTTATGTCATCAAGTGTAATCATTGTGATGTAATGATTATATAACGAATTTTTTATATTAAATAGATACAAAAACAGAGATATCACTCATTTAGTACAACAAATGCTCCACCAGCAACTTTTCTATACAAACCACTTTCTTCATCAAAGGGTGGCCATTGATTTACCCCATTCAATGCATATTGTGTAGAAACACCACTATCAAGTCCGATTACATCTGTGCATCCCATATCAATCATTTCTTTCATTAAACCAAAGCCATTAATTGCTTTTCCATCAATTGTAGCCATCACAAAAAATGTATCTCCTTTTTCGTTTTTTCCATGTCCCAAATATGATCCTGGATATAAAGTAAAATACGTGTCTTTTCTTGTTTGTAAATTTTTTGGATTAACAGCAAAATCCTCATTTCTCGGATTAAAAGGTAAAGTTTGTTCAACCCAACCATTTGCATGATAAACAGGTTGTCCGTCCTGACTCACTCTCATAGGTATACCTGTTTTAGTGTCAGGCATAACCATTGTTGGTCCACCTCCAATTATTGATACAGGTTTATACTTTTCTACCTCCTCTAAAGTAAATTTACCTGTAACAATACTTCCGTCTGGGAGAAAAAGTACAGAAACTCTTCCAGGATTTACCATATAGATTAATCCATTGCTACCTGCAGAGTCCTCGACAGCCTGGTCAGCATTATACATATTAAAATATGATGTTATAGTTCCAGCTACAACCTTCATCTTTGTTCTACTCTTGAACAAATTGTACATATCCAAAATAGTTTGCCTATGACTTCCACCATCAGTCCAATATGTATCCCCGGAAGCATTTGTTGGTGTCGCACCATCAGCATAAAAAGGGGTAAGTTCTGCACCTTTGCTTGGATATCCAATAAAGTATTTGATTGTCGTGATACCATCCTCAGTTTCGAAAGTTCTCTCATAAGCTCCGAATGAGCCACCTGGTGATTTATATAATTCGACACTTTCCAAATTGTATTTATCAGGATCACCAATAGGTTTCACTTCTGGTTGAGTGGGTTCTAATAATGCTTCACTTACCATAGGAGCTGCTGTAGGATTTTGGCGTGAATTGCCCGAGAATATAGTATCCTCAAATGTTGGCGTAGGTATGATGGCTTTGACTACATTTGGAATATCTGAAGGTAAATTAAGTGCTTGAGGAAGTCCGTCTTTAAGTGAAAATCCTATTAAAAGTGTTCCAGCTACTAAACCTAATCCTATACCTATTTGTAAACTACGTTGCATTTTATATATATGTATTATACATTACTTATAGCTATAGGTCTATTTCTCGTCTGTAGTTTTTTATTGTGGATTTAATTGGAGCTAAATTAAAGGCTGGGTTACATCCAATTGCTTTTGACAATGATTTCACGACATACGTTCCATTTATATCTCCGTTTTAATCATCTACCTATAATATAAACTTGTTGTATAATAAATTTAATGAAACAATTCTTCGTTCGAAATAAGGTTAGAATACTTATATCTTTTGCCATTCTAACTATCTTATTTATCGGTGGTTTATTCTCCGCTGCTTATTATCTTTTAATTTATCGTAATGACCCTGAGGTTGTACTGAATCAAGGGACAGCGGAAATCGATAGTTACAAATCCTTTACAAGCAAATACGTTAGTGAACAGCGAGTACAAGTCACTATAGATGAAACAACAACTGGTTACACCCAAACATTCTCAGCGGATCTGCAGTCAAATCTCACAGGAAACAATAGCGCTATGATAAGTAATGCTTCATCAACTGATAAAGATAATAATGTTACTAAAGGAATAAAGATGTACACAGATGACTCAAGTACTTTTATTGACTACAAAAATGTTTCATCGAATTTAATCATACAGCGCCCTGAAATGCTTTGGGTACAAATAGATAAATCCGCTAATCAGCCTGAACTTGATTCTACAATCACAACACTAATTGATTCTTCTTTTGGTCTGAAGGGTTCAGATTATATCAAGGTTATCAATTCAAAAAACGCTAATTTTAAA
>JAYTAQ010000059.1:0-4673 GCA_043737415.1 bacterium | reverse complement strand
AAAAAATTGTCACTTTGATAGCTAATATTCATCGACAAATTGATAAGAATCAGTAATATCCGGTTGATAAATAATGTTCTGATCGCCGAAAAGATCATTAAGTGTGGTATTAAATGCGATTACTGTCATGAGATTATTAGAATTAGGATTTTTTTCCAAACTTCATCTATCATTACGAAAATTATGGAAACAAAAAAAACTAAGTTTATTTTTGTGTGCGGTGGTGTGCTTTCCGGATTAGGAAAGGGCATTACAACAGCTTCGTTAGGTCTTTTAATTAAAAATGCAGGGTTTATTGTAACTGCAGTAAAGATTGATCCATATATATCAATGGATGCCGGTACGATGCGTCCTCAAGAGCATGGGGAGGTGTTTGTCACAATGGATGGGGGGGAACTTGATCAAGATCTTGGAAATTACGAGAGGTTTTTGCATGAAAATTTCACAAAAGACCATAATATCACCACTGGTAAGGTTTATGCTCAAGTAATTGATAATGAGAGACATTTTGTATACAACGGTCGGGATGCTGAGGTAATTCCTGATGTGATTAACGAAATAAAACGAAGAATCTATAAAGTTGCAGAAGGCAAAGACTTTGTAATGGTTGAAGTCGGAGGGACAGTAGGGGATATTGAGAACATGCCATTTTTAATCGCGGCTCGTGAGATTGGACGGGAATTTCCCTCAGCTTATATGATTGTTACCTATTTACCGTTTTTACACACTGTTGGTGAACTCAAAACAAAACCTAGTCAGCACGCAGTAATGCTACTTAGACAAGAGGGAATCAACCCTGACTTTATAGTAACAAGAGCTCAGGAACCAGTCGATGAACCTAGACTTGATAATATCTCAAAGCGTTGTTTCGTGGATAGAGAGAGAATATTTGATATTCCTGATGTCGACTCTGTATACAAAGTACCTCAGGTTTTAGTTCAACAAAAAGTTGTTGAATCAATTTTAGATTTTTTTCATATCAAAGCAAAAGATACCTCAAATACCTGGATGACTAAATGGGACGATTTTGTAGCATTTAATGCCAAAAAAGATACTCCAAAAGTCAAAATTGCACTTGTCGGAAAATATATTAAGCATGGTAGCCATGCACATAATGACACATATATCAGTGTTTTGGAGGCTTTGAAACATGCTTGTTATCCAAACGGGGTAAAGATCGATATGCATATGATCTCCTCTGAAGACCTAAATCCCGAAAATTACAAAGAGGCACTTTCTGAGTTTGATGGAATTGTTGTCCCTCAAGGCTGGGGTTCTCGGGGAATGGAGGGAAAACTCCTTGCAATCCGATACGCTCGTGAAAATAATGTTCCTTATTTAGGGTTGTGCTACGGAATGCAGATGGCTGTAATTGAGTTTTCAAGAAATGTTTTGGGCATTCTTGATGCTGATACTGAGGAAGCTAATCCTAACTCTCTAAATCCAGTTATTCACCTGATGGAAGAGCAAAAAAAGCATATGAAAGAAGGTACGTTTGGTGGGACAATACGACTAGGAGATTGGCCATGTAGACTGGTTGACGGTACTCGTTCACAAAAAATATACGGTACAGAACTTGTCAAAGAGAGACATCGTCATAGATATGAGTACAACAATGAATATCGAGAAAGGCTTGAATCAGCAGGATTAAAAGTGTCGGGAACATCACCAGATGGCCAATTAGTCGAGATGGTAGAAATTACTGATCACAAATTTTTCTATGGCACTCAATCACATCCGGAATATAAATCCAGACCGTTGGAACCTCATCCAGTGTTTGTAGAGTTTATTAAGTCCTGCAAAAAGTAAAAAGACGTAAAGAAATTTAATCAAATTACTCTTATCTAGAATTAATAAAGATTGCATTTGAGACTTGTAGTATATTGACAATATATACTGTATGTCCTATAATTGTTTGCTTAGCTGGTAATGCACCAGTCAAAGCACAAAACGTACTTTAAAATTGAAGAGAGATTTAAAGTGCAGATTCCATAATAGAAGCTTTCAAGGCTTTTGTTATGGAATCTGCACAAATGTGCTTAAGAAAGGAGGTTTTTGACCTAAATTCAACCAAAGCAATTGCTTTGGATGTCCGTTGTCGGTCTATTTTTTCAGAAAGATAAGGATACAATCATGCGAATTTTTGCTGTCTTGATGATGATGTTGTTCTTGGTGACCGCCTGCGGGTCCCCAGCACCAGTGGTTGACACGCTGTATCTCCAAACTGGGGACAGTTGGTCGGTGAGTATCAAAAAGTGTCCCGCGGGCAGCACGACGACGGTGTATTTGGATATGCTGGGAATGGGGCCGAATGGGGTCGATATGCCTGGAGGCATAACCCCGGTGGGTGAAGAAGTTGTCCGAGAGGTCAACTGCGGGAACGGGGTTCAGAGGTTTGCCTTTGGCAAAGTCAAATCGGTCAAAGACCAGACAGCGACTATCGAGTCTTACACCCCACCTCAAATGAGGTAACCAAGCGAGGCCGGCAAGGTTTCAAAACCGGCCTCGCTTTGCGGAGGGAGATTTGTGTCAATACACAAAACCAAATTTCCCTCCGCCCCCCTTTCACTTAATTACATACTCTCTCTTCAATTCAACCCTTTTTTTTCAATTTAATTTTTTATAAATTCAATTTTTTCGGTTTTCAAGGCAATTCTTTTTTTAGAATTTAACTATTTGGCTTCAAATATTTAACTTTTTACGAATTTATAGGGTAAGTTCCGAAGTGGCTGCTGAATACAAAAAGAGTTCAGTTGATAAAATAATTTCAGAAAGCGTATAAAACTATTCCAACAGCAGTTCCAACGTTCAGGCTGGCTCCAACACCGTACATTGGAATAAAAATTCCGGTATCGCAAACTGCAAGTGTCTTTTTTGTAACTCCAAACATCTCACTTCCAAATACAAAGCAAACTTTGTCGCATGTTTTGATAATTTCCGGTAGCTCGCAAAGCTCATTGGAATCATTAGTTAATTCAACCGCAAGAATGTAATATCCATCGTTCTTCAATTTTTCGATAATCGGAACAGCGCTTGGAGTATGCTCCCATGCAACAACTTTCTCCTTATGGCGAGAGGCTTTTTCAAGGTCTTTACCGAATGGAGGTTGGTGAGAAACTCCAGCTAGATAAACCTTGGAAACACCTGCCGCATCAGCAGTTCTAAATATTCCAGCAACGTTTCTAGCATATTCGACATTCTCGAGAATAATCACAATCTCTTTCTCCCTCTCAGGAGCCTTCTTAAAAAACTGCTTAATCTCTTTTTTGCTTAACTGTTTCATTTTTGTATCTGATTATAAGTGATAGAGGTATTATTTAAAATGCATTTAGGAGATTTTCTTTTTCTGGGTTATATATGGGTTTATTTCAAAACACTCACTATAAAGCTATAATTAAATGAAGTAATAAGCTTTTCCAATTGATTATGTCCGATTTAAATTCAATAAAATGTCCTGATTGCGGCTGTATAATTCCTATTTCCGAAGCTCTCTCTCACCAGGTTAGTGAAAAGCTGCAGCTTGAGTTTGATAGCAAACTAAGAGATTTAGAAAAAGAGAAATTAAAAATTCTAGAGGCACAAAAAGATGTCCAAAAAGAATTTGAAGACAGATTGAACAAAGAAAAGGAACAATTAACCGAAAAATCTCGTCAATTCCTTATTGAACAAAAAGAAAAATTAAAAGAAGAGTCAGGCCGGGAAGCAAGAGAAAAGGTAAGTTTGGAGCTTGAAGATCTAAAAAAACAGAATGACGAAAACCGCAAAAAGATTGAAGATCAGCAAAAATTAGAGCTTGAAATGCGAAAAGAGCGGCGAGATCTTGAGGATAAACAAAAAAACCTCGATCTTGAGCTAATCCGTCGACTAGACGAGGAGAAGCAGAAAATGAGTTTGAAAATTCAGGAGGACTTGGCTGAAAAGTTTAAACTTCAGCAAATGGAGTCTGAAAAGAAGCTTGCTGATATGCATAAAGCCCTTGAGGACGCCCAAAGAAAGGCTAATGCTACGTCTGAGAGATTTAGAGGTGAGGTGCAGGAATTAGGCCTTGAAGTAGCCCTTCGAGGTGCATTTATCTTTGATGATATTCGCGAAGTTCCAAAAGGAGTAAACGGCGCTGACGTTATTCAGGAAGTACGCGATAGTGCAGGCAGATCAGTTGGAACTCTTGTTTGGGAAAGTAAGCGTACAAAACTTTTTAACGAAGAATGGATTTCTAAGCTTAAAGAGGATGTAATTCGCGTTAAGGGAAATGTCCCGATCTTAGTTACTCAAACTCTTCCAGAAGACATTAAAACATTCGGGTGGAGAAGTGGAGTTTGGATTACGGATTTTTCAAGTTATATTGAGCTGGCAACAGTTTTAAGGCTAAATTTACAGGAATTAAAAAGAGTAGAAAAGCTTAGTGACGGCAAGGATTCCAAAATGTCTCATGTTTATAATTATCTTGGAAGCGACGAATTTAGAAACAAAATTGTACAAATTGTTGAGACATTCAAAATGATGCAGGATCAGCTTACTGCTGAAAAACGGGCTTTTCAAAAACAGTGGTCAACTCGCGAGATTCAGCTTGAGCGTATGATGGAAGGAACAGTATCTATTGTTGGTGATTTGCAAGGAATAATGGGGTCATCTCTTCCGAGGATTGAGGGTATGGATTTACCAGGACTCGATCT
>JAYTAQ010000058.1:0-11404 GCA_043737415.1 bacterium | reverse complement strand
AAACTTTTATCGTTGTTAATTGAGTACCAATAGTATTTATGGCCGTAAATTAAGAATTTATATTTTAAGATCTGATTAAGCTCAACTTCTGAAAGTTTCCTCTTTCGGTTATCTTCATATCCTCTGATCAGTTCATGATACTCTTTCTTGAACAATGTTAGTACTATTTCGGTGTTTTCGCTTGTTTTAGCTGCTACTCCAGCAAACAAATCATTAATATAGCTTGCATAAGCAAGATCTAATAGGGGATCTCCAATAATTGGGTTTGGATCCGCTACTGATTTTAATGTTCCATCATCATTCGCAAAAACATTATGTGCGTAATAATCAGTGTGCAGATATGCCGGTATAAAAGTACTTTTTGAAAACTCTTTGATGATTTTCTGTGTTTTAACTAAGTAGTCAGGATCAAGATGTTGTGTTTCAATAAGTATTTGAATCGGCTCCATAAACCGCTTTTCAAGAAAAATACCCCAGGTTTCATCATTTCCATGACCAGTTTTGTTAATAAATCCGTAGCCTTCTGTATAGCACTTATGCATTTTCTCTAGATTTATGCCCATATCGTAAGCCAAGATCAGTCGCTTGGGTTCTTGGATGTCTAAAAGATTTCCTTCAGGATTCTCAATATAATCTGTTAAAGTGTAATCGTATTCGCCAACAGTACCAGAGGAAACTAGTTGAATTACTGGAACACCTGCAGCTTTCCATTTATTAAAGCAAAATGATGAACCTACCGCATATCCAGTAAACTTTGTAAGTTTTAGAGCATGGGTAATTTGTTTGTTAATAATCACAAAGAAAACAATCGATCTAGGTCGTAAGCTCATCTTTTTAAGATGCATGTTCTTTGCGTCATCACCAAAAACGTTCTTTAAAATGATTTTGCTGGTCTGGAATGATTCTTGTTCAAAATAGTCTTCATTCATGGTTGGTTTTATAATGTATTATAGGGTATAAATCTCCAGCTGTATATGGTATAACTATATATGGACGTTGATAGAGAATCATTGTTGGTTAGAATAAATGTGTGTCTCGTACCGTCACCAGAAGAAATTAATAGAGTTTTGGAACTTATAAATCAATTTAGAGATAAGTTGGATTTCAAATTTGTTGTCGATGATGTTGATTTTTTGCTTCATGCTACTATTTACTCGCCGTTAATTCCGAGGAAATTCCTTCAAGAAATCATTAGTGAATTAAAAGAACACGATTTATTGGGTAGTATAAAGTTACCATCTGAAAAAGTGTCTTTAACTTGGATAGACAAGAATTATATTCAGTTGGTATTTCCTGATTATAGCGAAAATCTTAAGCGACTTCATTTGAGAGTTCTGTCGATAGTAAATAAATTCAGAGGAGATTTAATTACTGATAACCACAAGAGTCAACTTTACTCCGATACTGTTTCACAGGAAGCAAAATCAAATATTTTAAAGTATGGTATCCCGGCAACTGATTCACTTTTCAAATTACATTTATCCTTAGGGCTGCTGAATCAAACTGATGAACAATCATTAAAACTAGTAGAACTAATGGGAAACAACATTAAAGAACTTTCGTTAATAGGTTTAAGCGTTTACGAAATGGATAACTTGAGTGCCTGTAGAAACATCCTCGCTTGTTAAATCAAAACTAGCTACCAAATTCTCGTTTCGGAGTGATTTATCACAGTATTCGATACTATTAAGTGTTAGTTTATCAACTGAATACTGAATTTTAGGAAAGACCAATTCACAAAGAGAATATAGCTCTTTTAATTCTTTTATGTTTGGTGGTGATTTAAATCTAAATAATGTGATGTGAGAAGAATCGGCAGGGACTAACCTAATAGCGTTGTTATTCCTTATTGAATCATTTGCTTTCTCTCGTATTTCTGAGATATTTGAAGTAGGGGAAAGGCCAAGCATTAAAGCTCCTTCAGATATTATAAATTGATCAACTATAAACTCAATCTTACTGTTTCTTCGGATAGCTAAATTCAAATCATGAACTACTTCATTTATAACACTATGATCTTTATGTTCAATATTAGGCTTAAATGAAGTCAAAGAAACATGAAAGTAAGATTTAGGGTGTTTAAATTGAGATTCGAGAAACTTCTTTGCTTCGGGGAAATTTGCTATTGCTTGGTCTACTAGATCAAGAATTTCTTGTGAATAAATACTAAAAGGGGCTTTTAAAGTATATATAATGTACCCTGAAGTACGTTCAGCAAAGTAAGAGAGATCTACTTTTCCAGAAAGGAGGAAAGGGAACGCACGATTGCATATTCTTAAATACTTTTGTTTTAAGCTAATCAATTCCATATAGTTATATCTGTGTTTCGATATTCGATTCCATTTCCTTAGATAGTACTCGCATTATAACATGGCAGGCTTAAACTTTGCTAACTCCTTGAATGTTTTTGGATAGAGTAACAGCAATCAAATTTATAATCAGGCTTTTGAGCTCTGTCTACCCTGACCAATAACTTTCCTCTATAATTCATAAAGCATGGTAAAAATAATAGCAATTTGCGGAATGGCTGGATCTGGAAAATCTACAGTTAGAGAATATTTCGAAAAATTTGGTTTTGAAAACATTCATTTAGGCTCTACAGAAGAGTGTATTCGCCGCTATGGGAAGACCAGCGAGGAGCTTGAGAGAAAGGTTAGACTGGAGCTTCGCGCTGAATATGAGATGGCTGCCATGATTATTATTGCCATGCCCAAAATTGAATCTTTACTGAATTCAGGAAAGAGAGTTGTAATAGATAATTTATACAGTTGGTCTGAATATAAGTACTTGAAGGAAAGATTCGCGGATGATTTTCTTATGATTGCAGTTCATGCTGGTACAAAAACGAGGCACAAAAGACTCAAGGTTCGAGGAGTACGTCCATTAATTGAAGCTGAAGCTAAAAGCCGCGACTATTCAGAGATTGAGGAACTGGAAAAGGGAGGACCGATAGCTATGGCTGATTTTCATATTGTTAATGAAGGTACAGCTGATGAGTTATTCGTAAGTGTCCAAAATGTGTTTGATAAAATTAAACTAAATATTTAATAATCGATAATTATCTCAAGGAAAAAGGAGCTCTATTAAGCTCCTTTTTTATTCCAGAAAAACTTATGGAGTAAGTCTATTAATCATCCTTGGGAATGGAATAGTATTTCTAATATGCTTAATTCCTCCTATATACCTGACTAATCTCTCTAGTCCTAGTCCAAATCCCGCGTGAGGCACTGATCCGTATCTTCTAAGATCCGTATACCAACTAAATGCTTCATGATCAAGGTTTTCTTCTTTGATCCTTTTCTCTAGTAGCTGTAAATCATGGATTCTTTGGCTTCCACCAATTATTTCTCCATATCCTTCTGGGGCTAAAAGATCGTTACAGAGGACTCTATCGTCTCCCTCCTCAATATCAGGGTGCATATAAAATGCCTTAATTTCTTTAGGCATATGATGAAGTATAATAAATTCAGGATGCATATTGGTAAGAGCAGCCTCCTCTTCAACTCCTAAGTCATCTCTATCACCAATCTCGACTCCAGCTGATCGTAACTCCTGGCAAGCATCTTTGTGGTGGAGCCATAGAAATGGTTTCAGACCCTCTTCTAATTTCTTAATGTCACGTCCGAGCATCATAAGCTCCGTCATACAGTTATCTAAACAATGTCTGATCACATAATGTGTCATCCTCTCCTGTAGCGCAATATTGTCTTTCCAGTCGTTAAAAGCTACTTCAGGTTCAAGCATCCAAAACTCTGTTAGATGGCGTCTTGTTTTAGATTTCTCAGCTCTAAAAGTAGGTCCAAAGGTATAAACCTTGCCAAATGCCTCAGCGCCAGCCTCACCGTACAATTGAGAGCTTTGAGTCAAGAAAGCCTTTCTGCCGAAGTATTCTACCTCAAATAAAGTAGAGGTGCCTTCACATTCAGTTCCAGTAAACATTGGGCCGTCAAATTTCATAAATTCTTCCTTATGAAAGAATTCATTTAGTGCCCATATAATTTCACTTCGAAGACGAAGTGTTGCAAACTGTGACGGAGAGCGCATCCAAAGATGTCTCCTATCAAGCAAGAACTTAGCCCCATGCATTTTCTTCGCAATTGGATAATCGTGAGCCTCACTTAAGATTTCAAAGCTATTCAATTGAAGCTCATAACCTCCAGGAGCTCTATCATCCTTTTTAACTTTACCGGTAACTTTGACTGATGATTCTGATCCAAGCTTGTCTACGGCTTTAAAGGTATCTTCGTCAACATCGCGCTTCCCAAGGATTGCTTGAGCGAAACCTGTGCCATCTCGAAGAGTTAAAAAATGGATTGATCCTGATGATCTACGATTGGCCAGCCAACCTTGTAATGTGACTTCTTGATCACTAAATTTTGATAAATCTTTGATTTTTACTAATTCTGCCATGGTCTTTCTGCTCTTTACGCTGCAATTATCGTTTAAAGAGGATTTTTACGCAATAAATAGTGTAGCGAATATGAAATTCCATTAATGAATTATGTAAATTATTGCGACAAAACTTTTATGTGAAGAGTAAAGTAACAGCTTTATCAGTCGGTTGGTTACTCTGCTAAAAAAGTGTATAATAAAAAAGATGTTGAAGAATAAATTTACAAAAAATGCCATTCAGGCGATTAATTTCGCAAATAAGACATGCATCAGATTAAGGTCTAATGAACTGACTTTAGAGCATCTTTTTATTGGAATTCTTAGTATAAAAGAGGGCATTGGTTCAAAGATTTTATCAAAACTCGGACTTGACCCTTCAGGAACTATTAAAAGTATAGAAGAAGAGCTTCTTGGTGGAAAACCGGCTCTTCAATGCATTGATGAGGTTGATATCGATATTGATTTTCAAGGTCAAAGCTCTATAGCTGATATTGTTATTTCACCAGAAATTAAAACAGTATTTGAAAAAGCTTTTGAACTTGCAATAAGTGCTGGTCATAATTATGTTGGAACTGAGCATTTATTATTGGGGATGCTAGAGGTAAATAATAATAACTTTATCCAAGAATTAAGTAATTTAGGTATCAATTACGACAAAATTAAAGAAGAAGTCGACGGGTTTGTTCAGTATCCAGAACTTCAGACTCAAGACAAACTCGGGACTACAGCGGGAAAGCCAAATTTTGGTATCGGTGAAGCTCCAAAACCACAGCCTAACGCAACCGGGTTTTTTGAATCTTTAGGAAGAAACCTTACAGCTGATGCAAGAGCGGGTAGACTTGATCCTGTAATCGGACGAAATAAGGAGATTGATCGAGTTATGCAAGTTCTTTCAAGACGAACTAAAAATAACCCTATTCTTCTTGGGGACGCAGGAGTAGGAAAGACTGCCATTGTTGAAGGATTGGCTCAAAAAATTATTGAGGGATCTGTTTCACCTGTACTTGCTAACTTTGAAATCTGGTCGATCGATACAGCCGCAATTGTTGCGGGTTCACAACTTCGGGGTGATATTGAGCAAAAAATTCTTGATATGGTTCATGATATTGAGCAACGAGGTAATGTAATCCTGTTTATCGATGAAATTCATACAATCATGGGGGCTGGTGCTACATCAAACAACTCTCTAGATATCGGAAATATTTTAAAACCTGCATTGGCTAGAGGTATTCTACACTGTATTGGAGCCACAACTGTTAATGAGTACAGAAAGCACTTTGATGAAGATCCTGCACTCCAGAGACGCTTTCAGCCAATAGATGTTGAAGAGCTTTCTGAAGATGATACTTTATTGGTTTTAAAGAGATTAAAGCCTGTTTATGAGACTTTCCATGGTGTCAAAATAACTGATGCTGCATTGAAAACTGCTATTAAATTATCAAGCAGATATATTACTGACCGATATCTTCCTGACAAGGCAATCGACGTTATTGACGAAGCATGTGCAAAGAATAAGTTAGAACGTGTACAGGTTTCTCCTGATTTCAAAGCGGAGCTTGAGAACCTTAGGGTTATTATTTCGGAGAAAAACACAGCTCTTCAAGAGAAGAAAATCGAAGAGGCATCAGCTCTTTTAGATGAGGAAAAGAAGATCATGAAAAATCTTACTAAACTTGAAAAGAAGATGAAAAAAGATTGGAATACTGGCTCAAAGACAATTACTGAGAAAGAGATTAAAACTGTTATTCATAGTTGGACAAAGATTCCAATGAACTCAATGAATGAAAATTCTATCGAATTAATTGAAAAGCTTGAAAGTGATTTTGCTGATAATATTATTGGTCAGGAATACGCCTCACAATCTGTTGCAAACAGCATCAAACGAGCAAAAGCGGGGCTTGCCGGTTATGATAAGCCAATAGCGTCATTCTTGTTTGTAGGCCCAACTGGAGTTGGAAAGACTGAACTTGCAAAGCAATTATCTAAGTCATTATTTGGCAGTAAGGAGTCACTTATTCAAATCGATATGAGTGAATTAATGGAAACTCATAGTGTTTCCAAGCTTATCGGTTCACCTCCGGGTTATGTGGGATATGATCAAGGCGGCCAACTAACTGATAAAGTTAGACGAAGGCCATTTTCAGTGATCTTGTTTGACGAAATTGAAAAAGCTAGTCCTGATGTTTTAAATATATTACTTCAAATTATGGATGAAGGTCACTTAACTGACAGTCACGGTAGAGTTGTTAACTTTAAGAATACAATTATTATTATGACATCAAATCTTGGATCTGAATTACTTCGAAAAGATTCAAGTGTAGGACTTTACTTAGGTGAAGCTAAAACGGATGACGATAATGCAGTTGATCCAAAGGTTCTAGAAGTTGAAGAAAAGATTATTGAAGAATTAAAAGAGTACTTACAACCAGAGTTTTTGAATAGAATTGATGATGTAATAGTGTTCAGAGGCCTAAATAAAGAGGATATTAATAAAATTTCAAAATTGCATGTAGAGCAGTTTGCCTCAAGATTAAAGAAAGAGAACAATATTGTTCTTAAAAACGCCAACAAGAAGGCAATTGTTGATTATATCTCTGAAGTTGGTTATTCGGAAGAATATGGAGCTCGTGAAATCCGAAGAATTATTCGAACCACACTTGAAAACGCTGTTGCTGATAAAATTCTTGAAATTCGATGGGATGCAGATACCAAGAAAGCATTGGTGCTTAACGTCGATATTGATTCTGAGAATGTTATTAGAGTTACTATCGACGAAAAAGTTGTAGCTTAAGTACTGAATACTTTTTGTTCTGATACAATTGTGTAATGGAAGTGCAGAAGGCAAACAATGAATCTACATTTATAAAGTATATTCCGCATGTGCTTTTGGGTTTTCTTGTAGTTTTAAACGTTCTTCCTTTTCTTGCACCGATTCTGGCTCATTATGGCTATGACAGGTCTGCTAGCTTGATTTATAAAATCTACTCCTTTGCATGTCATCAAAAATCTCACCGATCACTTCATGTATTTGATCACCAGTGTGCATGGTGCATACGTGATACTTTTATTTGGTCATCATTATTGGTGGCTGGATTATTCGTTTTTGCATCAAGAAAAAGAATTTCAGGGATATCTTTGAAATTTGCCTTCTTTTTAGGCCTACCAATGGCCTTAGATGGTGGCATCCAGCTTATAGCCACGATAACCTCTCTATACAATAGATCAACCCCTCTTTACGAATCTACAAACACATTTAGAGCAATCACAGGTACGCTTTTCGGGATAGCTATAGCAATGTACTTGTTTCCAAGACTTAAAACTGAAATCAAAGAAGGTCCGCAGCCTGCTAATGAAAAATCTGAAGTTTTTGGTAAATCTTAGCTACTGAGGAGAGCTAAATAAAGTTTGTAGGTGTCTTAAACTTAACTTTTTAACTTGCAGTATTTATGCTTCCGCACCTTTAAGCCTGACCAAAGGCTTTAAGCCATTGATTATATGAGAAAACGTGATAAAATCATGTGCGTTTGATACACCTTGTGTTTTACGTAAAATGGATTCGTGGTGTAGTGGTTAACATGCTTCCCTGTCACGGAAGAGATCGAGGGTTCGAGTCCCTTCGGATCCGCCATCTAACGCTAAAACTTCAGATGGCAGGCCGACAGGTCTGCTGGAGAATTAGCGTTAGATACCAACCAAAGCTCCTTGGAGTGTAGGATGGCAAAATTGATTGTGAGTTAGTAGTTACGAATGAATAGCTTATTGTGTTAAAATGCTGTTGGTTCCTAATTATTAATTCATAATGTGTGTGTAAGTTAAGATAGAACATGGCTAATTTAAAATCGTCAAAAAAAGATATTCGTAGAATTGCTAAGAGAACTGAAGCAAATAAACCATTTAAAAGAAATGCTGATATGTTACCAAAAAAGGTTGCAAAATTAGTTGTTGCTGGAGAAATGGATGAAGCTAAGACTCTTATGTCAACAGCATTTAAAGCACTTGATAAAGCTGCTCGAAGAAATATTCTTCACAAGAATACTGCTTCAAGAATGAAATCAAGACTTTCAAAGCTAGTTGCTACTGCTGAAAAAGCAAAGTAAATTCTTAGGTGTTAAAAACTAGGAGCAGCATTGCTCCTAGTTTTCTGTTCCTTAATTTATTTTTAGTAACCTACAAATGACAATTGAATTATACTTCGCTACCATGGGTTTATGATTACAAAAATCGGTATTGATGAAGCAGGGCGCGGCCCTTGGGCTGGACCGGTTTTTGTAGGTCTGGTTGTGCTCAGTGAAGAGCAAGAGCTGTTTTTAGTCGGGCAAGGCATTACCGACTCAAAAAAGCTAACTAAGAAAAAACGTGAGGAACTTTATCTAATAATCCTTCAAAATTCTTTGTACAGTAAAGTCAAACTGCTTAATGCAGCTGATATAGATAAGCTTGGAATTTACGAGGCTACCAAATATTTAATTCAGGAACTCGCAAAAGAATTAGCCTATAGCGAGATAAAATCTCAATGTATGGAGTTTTGCATACTTATAGACGGTACTTTTCCTAAAATGGTGCTTCGCGACTCAGATTTAGCAATAATCCCTCACGAATGTATTATCCAGGGTGATGTAACAGAACCCGCCATTTCAGCGGCATCAATCCTTGCAAAAGTCAGGCGTGACGCACATATGTTAAAGCTTCACCAGAAATATCCCGATTACCGATTTGATAAACATAAAGGCTATGGAACAAGGCTTCATATGGAGATGTTAGCGCAGTTTGGAGCTTGTGAGGAGCACCGAAGAAGCTTTAAACCGGTAAAAAAACTTATTGCTACTGAAGAAGCTAGCTATCACGAATAAAAAATTCAATTACTTAAATAACGGTTATTGCTTTAATGAATTAAAATTAATTGGCATTTCTCCATGATCCATCGTTTTCTCGAAATCCCAATACCACTTCACGATTTTCTGCCCAAGGCTCTCTAGTGCGTCCTCAAGGTTATCGATATCGTGAATGACATGTCGCTGACTGTCTTTTAGCAATAACTCAACCTTCCCATGGTGAATTTTAATCACATGAAAGTCGTATTTTTCAATCTCCTCCTCTATCTGATGCTCTTGAACTTTTTCTATGACAGTCGGTATATCTTTAATAGTAATCGGATAAATATTACCATCAAATTCTAACTTTATATAATCAAAACTTTTTTGAAACAAACCTTCGTCTTTGCTCCATATCATCACGTGCTGAAGTCTAGGCTTGCAGTGATGAAAAGTTGGCATTGTATAATCCATAGATGATATCTTAGTAAATCATTACTTAAAAATCTCGTAAATCCGCTTAAGACTTATAATCATTACATCAATCTCAGCTTTTGTATTATAAAAATATAAAGACGCTCTAATGCTCGCCGCAATTCCAAGTTTTTTCATAACGAGCTGTGTGCAATGATGTCCAGTTCTGACCGTAATACCATCCTCATCTAGTAAAGTTCCGGCATCGTGCGCATGAACTCCTTTTATATTGAATGTAACAAGGGCAATTTTTTCGTGAATGAGTTTTTTTGGTCCGTAAACTTCAATAAACTCTAATTTTGCAAGCTCATTAAGAAGATAATCAACCAATTCCTGTTCCTGCTTATAAATATTTTCAAAACCAATGTTGTCCAGATACTCAAGACTAGCCTTAAAAGCTATCACATCAGCAATATTTGGCGTCCCAGCCTCAAACTTATATGGAAGGTCATTGTATTGAGTTTCATACTTAGAAACCTCCTTTATCATTTCCCCACCGCCTAAAAAAGGAGGCATCTCGTTTAAAAGTGATTCTTTGCCTATCAGTACGCCAACTCCTGTTGGTCCGCAAAGCTTGTGAGCGGAAAAGGTTATAAAATCAGCTCCAAGTTTTCCAAAATCAAACCTATTGTGAGGAACCGCTTGAGCCCCGTCAAGGATTATTTTGATTTCAGGATTAAGTATTCTAGCCGTTTCAATGATTTTTTTGACTCTATTGATTACCCCAAAAGTATTGGATGCCCAAATTAGGCTTAAAATCTTAGTATTCTTATCAATTTTTTCTGCAAGTTTCTCCATACGGATAAAACCATCTTCATTAAATTCAAGATATCTGATTTCAAAACCTATTTTTTTACTTAGCATCTGCCAAGGAACAATATTAGAATGGTGTTCCGTTTCTGAGATCACTATATTTGATTCGTCATCCAGAATGAGATTTCCAAGTGAATTGATCACAAGATTTAAACTTTCAGTATCACTTTTAGTAAAGATTACCTCAGTTGTCTTACATCTATAAAGTGCAGCTATAAACACTCTGGTTTCCTCATACGCGGAGGTGGCACGTTGGGAAAGTGTATGAACTCCTCTATGAATGTTAGAATTAATGCGAGTATAATAATCAGTTAAAGCCTCAATCATTACC
Organism: bacterium; assembly: GCA_043737415.1. Lineage (GTDB taxonomy): Bacteria > Patescibacteriota > Dojkabacteria > JAOAGR01 > JAOAGR01 > JAYTAQ01. Next base: position 583 of record JAYTAQ010000058.1, on the reverse strand, counting down.
AAGGGTTTCTGGGTAGTCGCTGCATTATCAAAGTAAACCAAAGGTTTACCGTTAATATTTTGATCCAAAATAGGAAAGTCTCGTCTAATTTTCTTTACGTCAAAAACCATTCCATATTATAGCACTCTGAGCTGTTTATTGTGGTTTGTTGAGCATTTTAGACTCTTCGCTTCGTAAACGACAACAATCTTCATTGATTATGCGTTCAATTCTTTGCACTTTAAGAAATCTAATTTATAAACTTTTAAATCCTATGAGTTAATAAATACAGTGCTATAATCACAAATTAATAAAAAACAGAATTCTAAACTTTATGATTGCAAATATTAAGTGTTTGATTAGTGCGTGTAACGAACTGGAAATTTCATTTGATTTAATCCATCCTGACGACGATATGCTTCGTATCGATCTTGGCAGAAAATACTATTTTATACATTGTGCAACACCTCTTAACCGTCAGGATGTGGCGAGAGTTTGCCTTGATAAAGATTATACTTATAAACTTCTTAAAAATAGGCTAAATATGCCTGAAACTCAAAGTTTCCTTGATCCTAACTATACCGAGTTTAAAGATCAGATAAAA
>JAYTAQ010000057.1:0-1826 GCA_043737415.1 bacterium | reverse complement strand
AGAAGTTAAGCTTATGAATGATCGCCTTTAGGTGCGATGCGATCAAGTAGTTGTAGTGTTTCGTTGGGTAATGTGATGTTAATGCGTTGATACATATTCATGGGTACACATTATTTATGTGTATTATGCTAACTCATATTGTGGGCTAAGCGTATAGGCACTGATCATCTACTCCCTTCCCAGTGAAAAACTAGACACTTGAAAAGCCGACTTTCCAGTCTTCTGGGTTCTAATATATGTCTAATTTATGGGTGGGAAGGGAGTAATCGGAGATGTATACTGAAATGCCCATTTCTATAGTGACAAAAAAGATGCAAATACGTCGATCACGCTTTAACTGTCCAGTGTCGTTGCCCTGACATTTGTGTTTACAAAATGGCAGAACGTGGGATGATCGTTCGATATTGAGTCAGATTTGTTTTAGTATACCTTAAAACACAGGACAAAAAACAAAAAATAGAATAACAAGTTTAGCTCAAAAACTTGTCCCGTATAGGTTGTATTCATTTTAGCTAAACGCCTTGCTAGGAAAGCCTTTAGGATTTGATGTTTTTTGATTGATAATTTTAGTTGAATATAGAAGACTTAGCAATGCTCATTCATATAGCCCGCGTTTTGATAGTTTTATCGCTGTTTTTCGGATCTGCTGTGATAGGAACTATTGCTGTTGAAAGCTCGGAATTAAAAAGCTTGCAAGTTGCAGCCACCCCTAGTGAAGCCGATGTCGATTTGACGAATCGACTTAAGCAGGCAGATTGTCTATCCCAAAGATATAATGTAACTCGCTTATATAGCTCAGTTCCTCGTGATTTTGATGATAGAGTTCGTGCTGCTGTAATTAGACTACAACGGCAAAGTGGGTTGTTGGTAGATGGAATACCTGGTTCAAAAACTCGTAACGCGTTAACAAACGGGAAACGATGCTCGTTCTCTAAAACAGAACTTGACGAAATATTTTCCCTTTTCAAGTCGGGGAAAAGAGATGATACCGTCAAAGCATCGGTGACTTTAAACGCCATCGGGGAACTTGCCAAAGGATCTATTCCTGATGTAATAAACCGATTAAAGTCCAATGATCCAATTGAGAGCTATATAGCGGCTGGCATTTTACTTGTTATTGCAGAAGAAAAAGTTACTATTCCTATCTTTATCAACCTCTTAAAAAGCGATAAAGCGAATGATCGCTTTATTGGAACTTTTTTCTTGCAGGATTATTTTTTGAGTGATTTTCTGAGTAAGAATGAGAATAAGGGAAATCTGCGAGATGCTCTTCCTAACCTAATTGCTCTTGTGCCTGATGATCGGTCTGTGAAAAGGTCTACTGTTTCTTACTGGACAGCTTCAGTATTGGGTTCCATGGGATCAGATGCCTATGCCGCAATTCCAGCACTGATCGATCAGTTGGATTTTAAGCGTTTCCAATTGAATCGCCCTCTAAATAATGGATCTGTTGAGGCGATCGCGGATGCCTTATCGTCAATTTTCTCTAATAGACGTTACTCATTTCCAACAACTGAAGATATTCTTCAAGGACTTACCTCCAACAATCAAAAGATTCGGCGTGCGGCAGTATTTTTAATTGGGTATAAAAATTCTGTAGAAAAGAACCCAAAAAATATAGATAAAAGAGTCCTTAACAAGTTATTAGAAATTGTCAAAAATCCATCGGAGGATATGGAGCTTCGTAAAACATCGGCTATCTCTCTGATAGTATTCAAGGAAGATGTGAGTTGGTTCTATACTGAAAACAACCTTATTAGTATTTTGAATAAATGGAAAGAGTGTCCACGCTCTCGGAGCGAAGCGCGTTCAGGCGCTCAAAATGG
>JAYTAQ010000056.1:0-4727 GCA_043737415.1 bacterium | reverse complement strand
TTTCTTTCTAATGTTATCAATATTTGGAAGTTCAATTTTTCTAAGGTCGTTACCTTCAAAAGTATTTTGAACCAGATCAGTGATAGTATCATTCTCGATTTTATAAATAACTCCTGATTCTACTATGAACTGAATCTCAATCTTTTCCTGGGATGAGCTAGGTTTGTGTACAACAAAAAGCCTGTTCGTGGGGATTTCTACTGTATAAAGTTCCTCGCCGGTTTTGTAAATAATATGAGAATCGGTAGGAGACCACCTGAAAACATCGAGCTCTTTTGGAGAGATATTTGCTAATGTTGTAACAGAGCCTTTTTCATCTGCCAAGTACACTTTCTCACCGGGTACGATAATTAATATGTTTTTCCCGCTGTTACTAGGAATTATTTTATAATTTTTGAATTTAACTTCAATTTGAGGTATTGCGGTTATTTGTGTAGGTGTTGGAGTGGTTAGGGGGGAGGATGGGGTTGAAGTCGGGCTAACAAGGGTTTGTATAGGAGATTCTTTAATGAGATTGGTAATATCCATAAAAATGTCGTTCTTCTCATTAATTCCAAAAATCTGCTTTCCAATTGAATATTTATAAAGTTCAACTTTATCAGTACTTCTCTTCTCGTAATAAAAGAAATTTACATGACCGTTCTCATTATAGTAGACATTATTTGCTGGAATTAGTGTGTCTTTGAAGTCTAATCCTTGAGGGAAAAGTATTGGATAAAATGTTTTTACAAAACCCGGTCTGGGTGTAACGGTTTTTGTCCAGTCAGTCCTGCCATCCTTTTTTACAATCAATTCTACTGGTACAGTGTTTGTAAAATCGATAAGGTTGGGTGTTTTTCCCTTGTTTTGGTCATTTATGGAGATTTGCCCGTTTTTTAGTTCTTTAATTTCAATAGAACCCTTTTTATCGACTGAGCCATTTTTTAAATCTATTTTTAGTCCCTCAGCAATAAATAATGTGAACAGAATCAAGATTATTAAAATTAATGGAGAAAACACCCATCCGAATCTTCTGGTTATTTTGTAAAAGGCTGTTTCCGGAAATTCACTGTTCATCTTATAAAAGTATTATACATTTATAAAATGAAAATTTAAGGATTGCTGACTTTGATGTTTTATATTTGTTTTCTGTATAATTCATTATGAAACATTTTTTGATGAAAACAGATCCTGACACTTATTCAATCGATCAGCTAGAAAAGGATGGCACAACTATCTGGGACGGAGTGCATAACTTTCAGGCTATCAATATTATTAAAAACATGGAAGTAGGGGACATGATTTATGTTTATCATTCCCAGACTGATAAAGCTATTCTAGGAATGATGAAAGTTATTGGAGAGCCTTATAAAAATGAAAAAGATGTTAGAACATCATGGGTTGTAGAGGTTAAATTTTTAAAACGTTACTCTAAAATAGTTACTCTTGCTGACTTAAAAGCAAACGGTGAATTTAATGATTTCTTATTAATCAGAAATGGGAGACTCTCTGTAATGGAAGTCCCTGAGAAAATCGTAAACTGGCTGGAGGAAAGACTTAAATGATTCGGCTATAGCATTAAAGATTCTTGCCCGAATTAAAAAAATATGGTATAAAGCGTTGTTCGTGTTTAACGCGGGATGGAGCAGTGGCAGCTCGTCAGGCTCATAACCTGAAGGCCGGTGGTTCGAGTCCGCCTCCCGCAACCCAAAAGCATACTAAGTATCTTTTTGTATTACACATCAATGCGTCAAACTAGTTTACGCACTGCAATCACATTATTTTTCTAAGAAATTGAAGAAACAAGCGGCTAATTTACGAGTCTGCCTATAAAAATTTTCAATCCACACAAAAAACGGGAACTTTACTTATTTTTAATACTGTACATATCCTGTAGTCATCCTGTTTAGCGATAAGGATATTGATGGGTTACTCCTAATCTGTCTTAAATAATTTAAGACTTATATTTTAACACCTAATATCACCTTTTTTCACTCATGGTTTAAGGGAATTAGGAGATATTCTTATTGACTATAGGTATGTTTGGGGTGTAGAATGCATGTATCAGATATCTACTGATATATTAAACATTTATGAAACGAAACAGACTTCTCAAAATATACGTCTTATTAGGAGCGTTTTTGTTTATTTCAGGAATTTACTTAGCAGTAACTCTTTTTAATAAAACAAATAATGTTCAGGCAGCATCAACTTATGAAGGCCGAACTAATAGAAATGGCGATGCCGCTAATTGCCGTACACAAGGCGCAAGTTGTACAAGCCGCGCTGAATTCCTTGGATATAACGAGGGAAGTATGTCAGTAAATCAAATGCTTTACTGTCGTACACTTGGTAGCACTCAAAATGATGGTTTTCAGTATGGAACATGGGAAGCCGACGATGTAGCTAGATGTTATCCATCGCTGTGTGCAAACAATCCTGGTTATAACCCAGACGGTGTAAATGCAGCTTGTCAGAATCCATATAAATGTCCTCCTCCCGTCTCAACTCCAGCACCAGAAAGGGGAAATATCACTGTCCAAGCTAAATGTGATGGTAATATTAACTTAGCAATTTCATTCTCAGTTTCCAGAGGCGGCGGAGTACTTGCTACAGGTACTACTACACAGAACGTAGCTTTTGACGGTAGATCAGCAGTAGATGTTTCAATAGGAGGAGATACAGAGGTTAACAATAGTTATAAAGTACAATATCCGAATATTCGTAGAACTTCAGATCCTATCCAAACTGACCAAGCCAATGGTTCCACTGTTACATTTAATTATACAGGATGCGCGCCAACGCTCACTACAACAGTCTCACCAACTCCTACAAAAATAACTTTACCTCCAGCATGTATTGATTTAGTGTTAGACGGTGGTGTAAAAGCAAGAGAATTGTCACCTGGCCAAGATGTTAATCTTACTATGACTGTACAAAATTCTAAACCCACTTCCAATTCTGGTATTATCGTTCCATACAATTTAAATAATTTATATTCAGTTAATAATCCGAAGCCAGCTATGCTTCCTTTAAACAATATTGCAGGATATAGCCCACTTTCAACCGATAAAAACTCACCGACAGCAATAGCAATCAGTACTACAGGAGACGGCGCGTCACCAATTAGAACCTTTAAGTGGAAATTGAGATATGATCAAATCTTCGCAGCCGATTCAAATAATGGTGGTGAGGTATTGACTGCTGCTCAGTTTAACGGCTATGCCGGAGGCACGTCAGCTTATGATCCTAAATGTGTAGCTTCAGTAAGTAAAGCTTCCGTTGTAACTATTACCCCCCCAATAACAATTACACCTCCTGTTATTATTCAGAAAACTCCTGGTGTATCAATCAAAAAAACCCTTACAAGTACTGCTCAACCAGTTGGACAGCAAGTTAATTTTAACATTGATGTTAAAAATACAGGTGATGTAGATTTGAGAGACTTTGTAGTTGTTGATGATTTTGATCCAGCATATTTACAGTTTATCTCCGCTTCAAACGGTGGTCAGCCTTTGCCTCCAGTTTTAGGTAATGGCCAAAATGGTAGATCAACGCTTACCTGGAACGATCTTCCGGCAGGAAACGGTATCTTAAAGATTGGTGAAACTTATCAGATAATGCTAACTTTCAAATCTTTGAAGGATTCCCGACCTACTTCAACAATTGAAAACGATAATTGTGGAATTGTTAGCCAAATAACTTTTGTGGACAATACAGGCCAAACAGTTATTGATACAATTAACGATCAGAGAAGCTGCGCTGAATTTACAAACACAACAGTTTTGACTGTTCAGGTCTCTAAATCAACACTTACCCCTTCTGTATCGGTCGGTCAGGAAGTTAGATTTCAGTCAGTTATTACGAATAATACTACAGATAAAACATATTCTAAGATTGATTTTGTAGATATTTATGATAAAACTTATCTAAAACCACTTAGAGTCAAGGTTACTGGTACAAATGGCGCTACAAAGACTTACTGTGCAGCAACAGGTACCGGATGCGACGGAGTATTTAATACAACTGAGCCAATACGTATCAATGATATTCAAACCGTAGATGGAGCTTTGGCACCAGGCAAGGCATATACTTTTGAAATAGTATTTATGGCTCAAGCGCCTATTACAAGCACTTGTGACACAGTAAAAACTGATGTTGTCGATAATATCGGAGCTCCAACAAGCGGTACATCAATACCAGCTTGCGCTGAGATTATCGCCCCTCCTCCTCCAAAAACTGGTGTAAGCTTTATATGGAGCTTTATGGCTCCAGCAACAGTTCTAGCTGTTTCAACAGCGGGTAGAGTAGCACTAAAGTATAAGATGCTTGCTTAAATACAGTTTAGAGATCTTAGGGGCTCGAAAGAGCCCCTTTTTTTTTTGTAAAAAATCATATTGACGTTCTTCAATCTATTTATCAGAATGGATACATATGTTTGCGATCATTATTTTATTTTTCTTGAGTTTTATACTCGAAATAGTGCTCTTTATTCTGACTAGTCCAGTTGCCTCGACAGGTAAAATTAATCATCTGTTTGTGATTGTTTTTTCTGTAAACTCAGGTGTGCTACTTGGAACGCTTTACTGTTTTTTACTCCTTGGATTTTATATTGTTATAAAGGCATATACAGAGCTTCAGAATAAGGCTTTCATCCGGCGTGGAGCTCTGTTTGGAACTCTAATTACGTCAATTTTGCTTTTTAAACTGTACAATTTCCTTGATCCGTTTATTTTTGGATTTCTAGT
>JAYTAQ010000055.1:0-4734 GCA_043737415.1 bacterium | reverse complement strand
ACCAGTCAAGGAAATCTTGATGATGGTCTTTGAGGTAATTAATTGATCTATCTTCTGGGTCATTAAAATTAATTGAAGGACATGTTTTTTCAAAAACTGGATATCCGCATTTACTGATAAAATCGGCCCTGTCTACTGAGGCAGTAAAAAGAATTTCGTGACCACGTTTGATCATTTCATCAGCAATGGCAAATAACCTTGCCATATGAGCAAGTGAGCTGGCAGACATAGGTGTAAATAAGATTTTCATTTGAGGCGAGGTTTCATAGAAGAATTAACTTTAGTATATCATAAGTAAACATTCAGGGAAGAATGTGGATGATTTAGTATGATACTTCCTTTTTAATTTTATTCTTCTAGATTTGGTCCTACTAGATTATTTTTATTGTTTATTTAGGAAAGTTAATGCTAGTTGATGTTGAAATTCTCTTCTTTACAACATCTGTTCTAGCGGCTTTTAAACCAAGATTCTCAAACATATCGTGTACATCAACAGGCTTATCGGTAATAAAAACATTATCATGATAATTGGTTTTCAAAGGAAAATACGCCGAAAAAACTGATCCTACTCCATCCTCTGACTTAACAGTTAGCCCACCGCCTAATGCCTCCAAAAGTCCTTTTACAACGTATAATCCAAGGCCAGTACCTCCAGCTCTAACTACATCTTTTTTCGCATCAAGATGCTGGTGGATTCGGTAGAACTTTTTTCCAAGATTTTTCATTTCGGCCTTAGGAATTCCAATACCTGTATCCGTTACATTTACGTATACAAACTCTTTTGTTTGCTGGAGCTCAACAATTACCGATCCTGCATTTGTGTATTTAACAGCGTTGCTAACAAGATTATTAACGATTTCTTGCACCCTGCCAAGGTCAGAAAAAATAATTGGATTTTTTTCGCATTTATTTATAAAAGTAAGTTTCAAACTTTTAACTTTGGCATCTTTCTTAAACGCCGACATCGAGTATTCCACAATATCAACAAGATCGACTTCACTGATTTGAAGGTTTACTTTTTTATTATCAATATGGGCTGAGGAGAGCATTGTCTGGATCAGATCAGCCTCTTTCATGATCGAGCTGTAGATCTTGCCAAGCTTATCATCAGCGTAGTCCAGATCAAGATGCTTAGCGTCGATCTTAGCAATTACTAGCTCAGCCAAACCTCTAGCAACGGTCATAGGAGTCCGGAGTTCATGACCCATTATGCCCATCATGTCTTTTTCGAATTGGTATTTTTCTTGGAGTTCTGTTTTTTGTTTTCGGAGAACTGCGGTTGCGTCTTCGACTTTTTGCTGCAATCTCTTATTATATTGTCTTTCCGCACTAAAATAGGAACCCTTAACAACTGCTGCCGTAACTTGAATACTCATGTTTGAAATCAGTTCGTAATCATTTGTTGTAAAATTCTCTTTTGATGTTTTTTCGCCGAGCAGTACAACTGCTATTAATTCTGATTCACTATAAATATTTAGAAGTAAATCTACACCAAGTTCGATTAAGTTTACTGCAAAAGGATAATTGGTGTCTTTGAGACTTAGTACTGATGGCTGTTTAATTAAATTTACTAAATTTTGATATTCTTTTCTTTTAATAAACTTAATTAGTTCATCTCTATCAATAATCTTACGAACAGTTTCGCTTTCGATACTGTCTTCATCAAATAGAATAATCGAAACATGTTTTAACCCTAAAGCATCTTTTATAATGTTATGAACAATTGGAAGGATTACATTTAAATCTATTTCATTTCTTATAACGTTAGCAAGAGTGTCAAATGCTTTGTTTTTACCAACAAGTTTTTTAAATAAATAATTATCGACAATATTTGTATTAAAAGAATTTAAGTAAGGTAGTATAACTGTTATTAAGATAGTTCCAATAAATATAACAAATACACCTCTGGTCCTAAATCTGGTATTTTCGTCTGAAAATGTAAGTAGATAGATTATGTAAGCTATAAAGAATGAGCCAATAGCATTTAATGAAGAAATAATTATCCTTCTGATTGCAAACCGGATATCAAAAAGGTCATGAATTGATATTGCGTATGTTATAAAACCAACCCAGATAGCTGTAGTAAACTGACCTACCCAGTTCAAGTCAAAAATACCAAATGTAGGCAAAAACAAGTTTGTCATGAAAGCAATCAATACTGAGATACCTGTACCTAAAATTACATACTGAAATCGCGCCCTGTCTTCTTTTTGAGATTTGCGATATTTAAGTAATAAGGTCGCAAATCCTAAACTAAAAAAAATATTTTGAAAAACAATATAGAAGGTATAGAATTTTCCCCAAATAATAGCTGATTCTTGTATTATGAAATATTTGGTCGAAAGTAAAGTTACGTCACTAATTATTAAGTCCCCATTTAAGCATAAACATATAACTCCTAACAAGCTCAAAAGACCAAAAAGATTAATATACCAAAAAAACTTTACCTGCCTGATAAAGTTAGTCGCAAAAAAAACAAATACCACTGGAATACTAGCAGCTATGCAATATAAAATCCTGGCCCAATAAAGTTTTAAGAGTATATCAGTTTGGCTTCTATAAACCATAATGGCAAGATGCCATAAGATAATTGATAGAATAAAAACTGAAAATGAAAAATTATTTAAATCCCTCCTGCCTTTCCAAAGCAAAATTAAGAACAATAAAAAATTACCTGCCAGTGAAGCCAATAATAATAAATTAATTTCATCAAAACTAAATAACAGAACCATAGGATACAATTGAACATTATCAATTAATTTGAATGAAATCAATGTTTATTTTTCAGGGCTTTGTTTTAATATTTTTGTAGTAGTGTGCAAAACCGGGGTTAACCCTAATCCAGAATATGCTGCTAAAATCTCCAACCTTCTAACTGAGTTTGGTCTAGCCTGTCCAACGATTCCACTCACAGATTCACCGCTAATTAACATTGTTGCAGCAACAACTAATGCTTCAGCCTTACACCCATACCCAACATTATCTGGCTTATCTAAATTATACGTATTTCCTTCTAGTAGCAATGGCTCAACTTCAGCAATTGATCCTACTCCTGTATAAATGATTCCTCTACTAAACAACCTAGCAATCGCCTTCTTACTTATAATCCCGGGATGATTATCATCTAAAAATAACCCACCTTTTTTTACTCGATCAAGAACTAAAGTTGTGAAGCCAACATTTTTTTCGTCTAAGAATGTTCCGTCTGAAGCAATTGCAACAGCCAATACATCTGCTCCTAAAGCAAAATTTAAAAAGTTTACTGCATTTTGTGCTCCCATCACAACATTATTTTGAAACCAGCTCTTTTTTGTGTCTTTCTTATGAGGTGAAAACCCCTTAACTGTAATATTTATCTTTTTTTCTAATTCTTTTTCTTTTAATGAAATTGATTGCATTACTGCTTCAACAACTCTTGCCACTACGTCACTTCTAATGTCAAAGACTCTTACTTCACGTAATGTATCATGAGCTCCATTACTCACTAACTGATCTAGGAATGAAGATCCAATATTTCCAGCCCCAAAAACAGCAACCACCAACTTTTCTTTTGTAGCTTGATTGCGAAAATTTTGATAATAATGCATATAAGTCTTTACCATATTAAAAATAGTTCCACTGTGACCTGTTGTAACTGTCATATCATCAAGATGGGATAAATATTTATTGATATATTCAGTTGAAAAATTTGTAGCAGCTAATTGCCTATGAGTCGCTACTTTTAATACATCAAGTGCTAACTGAGCCTCAATACCAACATCAGTCATCATACCTAACAATCCACCCAAACCTACGACCTTACTTCCTCTTAAATAAGTACTGTAAATTACTCCTTCCAAAGCAGCTTGTTTACCCAAATGCTTGCCTTCCTTAAAATACTCCCCCTTGCTTCCAATCATTGTCGAAGGAATGAAAGGCGCATTTATTGTCTCACATGTAATACTTTTGGTAGGTGAAATTTGATATTGCTCTCTTTTCATTAAGAAACTCGGAGTTCTACCTAATATTTTAAACAAATAGTCACTATCAGAAATGTTTTTAGGATCAAAATAATCATTAAAACCAGATTTTGCAGATTCTCCATAGTCAATAGCCTGTGTTGATAATCCAACATGAACTAAAAAAGCAGCATCTGAATTGCCTGCGATACCTTGATCTACCAAAGCTTGTCTCTGAGCTATTAGTTGTAGAATAAATGGCATCAATTCTGACTCATGTGTATCAACAAATGTATTAATATGTTTCCAATAATCGGTCTCGTTATCACATCCAAGAATCTTTACAATATCGTTTTCTTTTTTGTTAAATCTACGTGCAAATTGGTTCTTGGCAATTTCAGTTAAACAACTAGGCATTAAAACAATTCCATCTTCATTTTCAGTCAAAGTTGCATTAATCCTAAGTGGATTTCCCATCCGTGCAGGAATATCGAAAACTTCTGCTACTAAAGCAGCTTTAATATCGGCATTATCACTTTGGAGTCCTTCTTGTAGTCCAAAGTTTGTTGTTATTTCTGCAGTATGTGCAATCGAGGTCATGAATTATTTTATCCTATAACTATAACTATGTCGCTATATAGTGACTACATATAGTTTTAACGACTGTTTGTATAAGATTAAAGTACAATGATGTTACTTTTACCAGTATATGTATGATATTTACTTGGCCGTTATTATATAAATAATATATATTCTATTTAATTAGTGTTTATTTTATCACACTATATTCATATTT
>JAYTAQ010000054.1:0-11526 GCA_043737415.1 bacterium | reverse complement strand
TTGTTCATTGCGTACAACATTTGTTGATCCAACGGCATAGGTATGTGAGCAACCATTTGGTCAAAAGTAGCATTGTCTATAGTTGCAATGCTCTTTATACCACCAAAAGCCTCGTACAATAATCTAGAAACGAAATCTCAAGTACCCGAGCCAAACAAGACAGTTTGAGCAATAAAGCTGTACAGAATTTACTAATTGCACTCGTTTACGGGCTGAACAACTTCATCATGGAAAATTCTCGCTCTATCAATTGGCCACATTACCACCACCACTCTACCCTTTATTGTATTAATATTTGGATCAATAGCAAGGAATCTTCTTGAGTCAGTACTATTTGATCGGTTATCACCAAACACAAAAAACTTACCCTCTGGAACTGTATAGTCTTCGTTTTCTATTAAACCATCACCTGGTTGAACCTTAGTTAATCTGCCCTGTGGTAAATAAGGCTCATCAAGTAGTACGTCGTTTCTATAAATTTTATCGTTTGATACTTTAATTCTGTCACCGCCGATACCAATAATTCTCTTAATATAATCAGCAGCTTCATCATGCTTAAATACTATTACATCACCATAATGGTAGCTTTTGAATCTTGGTGAGATTTTATCGGCAAGGATTAGATCCCCATTGCAGAAATTAGGCTGCATAGAAACCCCGTCGATTGTATGAGGTGAAACTATAAAAAGATAAAAAATAATGAAAATAGCTAATGCAATAACAATAACCTGAACTGAATCAAATATCCACTTAAAAAACCCCACTATTAAGGCAGATATGGGATTTGATGGGCTTGAATGATCACTAAAAAATTGAGGCTGGCTTGAATAATGCTCAGTTATAAGGTTAGGTTCACTCTTCACTTCAGCATTCACTTTTAAAGAATTTAAATCGTGAGTTTTCTTTAACTCCGGAGAGTTTACGCTGCTATTATTATCATCCATACTTTTAGATTATGACACAAAATTTCAAATGGGCAATTAACATAGTATTACCTATTTGAATTAAATTTGAGTAATTAAAGACTAAAAATCACGTGTTACCTAACGCTTTCCTCAATTTGGAGAAGCCTGTTTAGTTTGGAGGTATGCTGTGAACCATGATAAAAACCAGTTCGAATATAATCAGCATTGATGCCTGCAGCCAGGTCGGAGATAAAAGTATCTTCGGTTTCGCCATGCCTATAAGAAACAGTCAAGTTCATAGCGTACCGCCTAGCTCTTTGAGCAAAGTGAATACATTCTGTGACCGTACCAGCCTGAGAAGGCTTAATAACCACATTATTGGCACTATCCAATAGTCCTACTTTTTCTAATCTCTCAAGATTAGTTGCTGTAAAATCATCTGAAACTATTTGGACATTAGCTCCAAGCTCAGAGAAATGATCTTTAAAATTTTTCCATGCTGAATAATCGTCCTCTGAGAAAAAGTCTTCAAGAAAAACAAGCTTGTTCTTTTTTACAAGATCAATATAGCTTTTTATTAACCTATTAACAGTAGCATTAAAAGGGACAGTAGTTGAATTAAAATGAGGAATTATATATTCATCCTGATCAGCTCTTTTATATTTCGAAGCTGCCATATCAAGGCCCATTGAAAATTTGAACTCAGACTTATTTGCCTGCTTCTCAACATGATCAAGAAAAGTTTTCAATGTATGTTTTTCATCAATCAGGTCGAGGCTAGACAATCCCTCATACATACTTACTAAGTCCTTTGAATATGAAAATTTGCCCTTAGGTAGAAATAGCACTTCTTGAGCTGGAAGTTTCTTCTCACCAGAATGTGAACCACTTTTGTATACTGTTAAAACTGGGATCGGCAATTTATATTCAGAATTTAATTTCGGGTTTGGTGAACCTGTGAAATCGTGCAAAACTCTCAAATACTTAAATAATGGCAAATCTGATTCCATAGCCCCTAATTTTGCTACTGCCTGAGATGTAGCTGCGATAGTACTAACTCCAAGTCTGGTTCTACCTAAAGTACTGTCAATCTCAAGTAGCAATTTATCTATAGCTTCCTGATCCATCGAGTTTTTCCCAATAAACTCTGGAGCTACGACTCGAGTTATATTATTAACAATCGCATCTAAAGTCTCACCATGAAATTTTTTTAGCTTATTATCATATGCATCATAGAATTCATATTTACTCTTGGATGAAGCGATTGGTGATGAAGAGATTGCAGTATTTTTTGAAGTTGAAACTTCAACTTCTAAGGCTGGGTGGCCGTTGGCATTAATAATCTGTCTGGCTCGTATCGATTTAATTCTCATGTCTGGGCTTTACTATAAAATATAATACAGAAAACTAATGGAGAGGGGAAGTCTTCCCCTCTCCATTAGTTTTAAACTCTAATCAAAATATTTTACTCTGGATAAACATTAACCCACTCACCATTTTCTTCCCGCTCAACAAATATTGCTAAAACTGGACAAACTCTAGCCGATTCAACAATCCTGTCAAAACCTGACTGTGTAGCCTCAACCACGACCCATTCGCCATTATTTGCTTCACGAGCCACCTCACTGATATCACCCAGTTCAAGTGGCTTAATAACTGCTTTAGCTTCATCATCTAACAAATATATATCAGGCTCTGCAACAATGCATGCACTTATAGCAATACACATATCACGATCGACTCTAAAACGACATTTTATCTTTTCCATAAAAAATTGAACTCTTCTAAACAATAATAGCTGATTTAGTTAGACTTTGTAACAATTACTTCGCCTCTAAATCTCCATCAGCAATGGGTTCTAGTTTTTCCGCAGCTAGTCTAGCTTCAGATTCAAAGATTTTTCCTAGAATTCCGCCAACTTTTCGAGTAGCCATTTCTATACCAAAGTCTCGAGTAAGCTCGATTGCTTCATCAACGGCTACTTTTGGAGGGACTGATTTAGCGAAAAAACCCTCATAAACAGCAACTCTAATAATTTGAAGCTGTAAATTATCAAGGTCAGCTGTTTTAACTGGTTCGGAATGCTTATCAATTAAAATATCAATAGCCTTGTAGTTTTCCTTAACTCCTAAAGTCAAAGCTTCACGGATCTTTTTTGAAAAATTACCTAGCTCCAAACCATCAAGGTCGAAATCGACCTCAGATGATTCAAGAAAAAAATTCTTATAAAGATCCATCACACTAATAATTCGTGCTATATGTCTTGGATCTTTAACGCTTTTCATAAATTAATATATACCTAAAATTATAATAGACATATATCTTAAATACACCTATTAAATACTCGGATTAAAGAGCTTTTTTTACAAGCTTGCCTTTGTAATAACCACAGTTCCAGCAAATTCTATGCGGAGTTTTTATAACGCTACAATTAGCGCACTTTGATGTAGCAACTAACGCCAATGCAATTCTTGCAAGGTGTGATCTACGGTTATTTCTTCGTGATTTACTATGTCTTTTTTTTGGTGTCGCAGCCATGATCGATTTGTCCTTAAAATAAAGGGCTTAACTGTGGGATTATACACACAAAGCCCAGTATATTCAAATTTTTAAATTCAAGGTAGAAAACGCTTTTTACAACGCTTCAACAATATCATTATTGTACTACACAAAGGTCAAAATACCTAAAAAAAGTTTATGCTCCTCAATTCCAATTACTTGAGTCAGACTAAGTCTATAAGAATAAATTCAGCTTTTTCATGATTAATTAGGCTTATTTTATCTGCTACAAAAGCATTAAATACCATTTTTAAAACAAAAAACATTTTTATGCCTCTTTCAAAAATCATAGAGTTAATACTTATAAACTTCTCCAATTTTTGACCCGAATTCTTCAACCTCAAGAATCAAAATCCCGGAATGATCATCACCGTGCCCAAGCTCTCTAGCAGAGCACATCATTCCTTCTGATCGCTCACCGCGAAGATTTCCTTTTTTTATTACAAGGTTCTTACCGTTTTCGTCTTTTATACCTGGAATAATAGCACCTGGCAAAGCAATGGGAACTATATCGCCTTCACTAATATTCTTGGCTCCAGTAACAATTTGTAGGTGATCTGTAAACAAGGTGTTATCAGGTTTGGCCAAACCTACATCAACTTTAGTAATCACAAGTCTTTCAGCATTAGGATGCGAGGTAATCTCTAAGATTTTTCCAACAACAATCTTATTATTTTCATCTTTCATAGCATCGTCCATTTCCGTTATTGTAGCATCTGGAGACACTTCTAGCGAAGACTGATGATACCCAGCTGGTTTTTGGACTCCTGAACCTCGAATTTCAAGTCCTACAACCTTCTTTAACTCAGCTTCAACAGTTTGAGCAATATCATAAACTTCATTTGCACTGATATTTGAATCTGGTTTCTGTAAATATAGTCGTATTGTCACAGCTTTCTTTTCCTTGACGTCTTTAAGCCCTCTGTACACATCTACTATTTCTTTTTGGGTGATATATGGATGATTTGGAACTGAAGCTTCTACAGACCGAACAGGTGTGTTTAAAGGCACAAGCAAACTATAGTCAATACTGCTGCCTTGAGACTTTGAGAACGGTTTAACGCTAACTGTATCCTTAAAATTATCCAGTAGCGGCTGCAACTGGACTTCAAGATATGATGCAGGGTAATCTAATTCATAAGATTTAAGCTGTTTTTCACTCAATAGGCCAATTGAACCGATTTGGTTATTGTTTAAAAATATTTCTCCATCAACATTAAACTCATAATTTACTACTCCAAGTTCTTGAGCAAGGTTTTCAAAAGCAGCTTTCAAATGGAAAATACCCCTTTCCTTCTCTGTTTTTGAATAAAACATCATCGAAATGACCTCAATCTCTTCAGGTTGCATACTTGCGCCATGATCCTGATCGTAAGGCAAAACTTCTCCACTCTTTCGAATAAACTGTTTTGCAATCTCAAAAACACCGAAATTATCGAAGTATTTAGCGTTTAAACCTGTAACTTTTGAAAGTGAAGGGGTTAAGGTTTTTCTAAGATATTTATATTCATTTGAAAGCGGATTTACTAATGGAATTGAATTAACTAAATCAAATGCTGCTACATCTTTTTCTGAAATAAACGGATAAGTGATTACTTCATCTAAGCTCGAAGCATTCAAAGCCTTTCGGATTTTTCGTAAAGCAACGACCTTGATATTCCTCGATGGAATAACCAATCTATTCACAGGAGTAATTTCTGGAATATTTTGATAGCCAAACATTCGTCCAATATCTTCGATAATATCTGCAGATTCCTTGATATCAGGTCTGTATGCTGGAACTTCAAGTAGCCAGATTCCCTCTTTATGGCTGTCTGAAGCGAGCTGAACTGATATATTTTTAAAGTCACGAACTTCTTGGCCAACGCTAGCACCATTTGGAATAACTCCTTTAATCACAATTCCGAATCCATTTAGAATCCTTTTAATTTCATCCTCTTTAATGCCAAACCCAAGCAATTTATCCACACGAAGTGGATTAAACTCAATACTGTAAGGCTGATGCCTTACAGTTGCCATTCCCAAATTATTAATATCAACATAATCTGAAGCAACTTCTCCACCACAAATCTGGACTACCATATCAATCATCAAAGCCATTACATTAGGGATATTAGTCGGATCAATCCCTTTTTCAAATCTTGTTACAGCATCAGTCCTGTGTTTAAGGAACTTTGCAGTCTGCCTAATATTTAAAGGCTGGAAATGAGCTACTTCTAGCAATATATTTACTGTATTTTCGTCAATCTCAGAATTGCCCGCACCCATTACTCCGCCGATTCCAACGGCTTTTTCAGCGTCCGTTATTAGCAGAATTTCAGGGTTCAACGACCTTTCTACTCCATCCAGAGTCGCAACTTTCTCACCAGGATTTGCTCTTCGAATAATTAATTTTGCATTTGCTATTTTATCGTAGTCATAAGCATGAACTGGTTGAGCAGTGTCGAGCATTATCAAATTCGTGATATCAACAAGATTATTAATAGATCGAAGACCTAGAGATTCAATAGCATTTTTGATAAATTCAGGTGAAGGTCCAACCTTAACTCCTTTGATAGAAATTGCAGTAAACCTTGGACAAAGCTCAGGTGATTCAACAGTTACTTTCAATGGTAAATTAGCCATTTTTGCTGGAATTTTAGGGTAGACTCCCCCACTCCAATCTTGAGATAACATTATGGCTATTTCTCTCGCCAAACCTCTATGACCAAATGCGTAAGGTCTGTTTGTAATAATCTTGTTATCAATATCAATAATTGCGTCCTTCTCATCAACTTCCCTATCGTCAACATCTACGATTTGAAGTGCAATTCTATCAATAACGTTGTTAAGCTCACCAATGCTTCCCATCGGAAGCTCAACATATTTATTTAACAACTT
Organism: bacterium; assembly: GCA_043737415.1. Classification (GTDB taxonomy): domain Bacteria; phylum Patescibacteriota; class Dojkabacteria; order JAOAGR01; family JAOAGR01; genus JAYTAQ01. The sequence goes on along the minus strand of JAYTAQ010000054.1, from coordinate 5,182 downwards.
TAAACTGAATTTCATGCTCTGCTAGATTATTTATTTATCTGTTTCAAATAACGAACTATATTGGTAATAAGTATAACTCCCCACATAGCAATAGCAAAAGACCAAAGATTTGCAGCTTTAGAATCAGTTGTCTTAATAATTGAATATGCAAAAACTGAAGTCAAAAAAGCAAAACCAATTATCGCCAGCGTTAATAAAGTAACCCTATATTCCTTTTTTTTTATTGTATTCATAATAAATTTTAAAATTGCCTATTTAACCTTAAATCATTCTCAAATAATTCTGGAAGATACTTGATATCGTGCCGTAGCATCGCGAACCTCTCTGGTCCGAAACCTAATGCGAAACCCTGGTATTTTTCTGGATCAATACCAATATTTCGAAGCACTTGAGGATGCACCATTCCAAGACCTCCAAGCTCTAGCCAGCCTTTATTTGAGCAGACTTTGCAGCCTTTGCCCATACAGCTGAGACAAGTACCGTCAATCTCAAAAGAAGGCTCTGTATATGGGAAAAAAGCATGTCGGAATCGGACTTCAAGCTTATCATTTCGAAGCAGTCTTCTAGCGATTTGAGTAATAATACTCTTGCAGTCAGCAACAGTTGTAACATCATCAACTATTAAAGCTTCAAATTGATGAAACATAAATGTATGTCGAGCATCGATATCCTCGTTTCTGTACACACGTCCTGGAACAACGATTCGAATAGGCGGTTTGTGAGTTTCACCGTAACGTATCTGTACAGCTGAAGTGTGCGTTCTAGGCAGAATATGCTGCTCCTCATCTAGATAAAAAGTATCTTGCATGTCGCGAGCAGGGTGATTCGGTGGCATATTTAGTTGCTCGAAACAATACCAATCGGTCTCAATTTCCGGACCTTCAACATATTCAAATCCAAATTGACTAAAAACCTCTATAACATCATCAATCATCTGAGTAACTACATGAGTCGTACCGATATAATTCTGATGAGAAGGTTCAGTAATATCAAGTACTTCACTTAGCAACTTAGCATGATTCAATCCTAGGGATGCAGTAATCTTCGCTTCTATGGTAATCTCAATCTCACGCCTCAATATATTTCCCTCTTTACCAACGACTTTTTTGTCGTCAACACTCATTGTACTGATAGAGCCTAATATTTCCATTAATTCTGATTTTCTGCCCAAATACTTAATTCTTACCTGCTCAATATCTTGAACCACAGAAAAATCCGCTTGAAAATCCGCTCTAATTTTGTTTAATCTTTCAATCATTATTATTTCAACCAACTAAATAAATCAAAATCAACTACCCTCTCCACTGACTGTCCTTTAGCCTGTGCTTCTCGTTTTATAGCAACATTGTACAGTTTTATAGGAGCAAATATAAAGGTAATAATAAATAATAAAGCTGCAATTGGCATTACTATTCTCACCCACATTTTGGCTTTTTCGGCATTAAACTTTTTTTCGTTCATTTCTTTATGTATTTATATTAAACAAAAAAATCCCTCTAGGCTACACAATCTACTTTTTACAGTATTTTGTTTTGCTTAGAGGGACCAATTTACATTGGCGGTACCACCCGAGTTCCAGTATTTACTAAATAATATGATTAATTATCACCTACTGACGCTTTGTTTCCGCTTATGAAACCCCAGTTTAAACCAAGGTATTTTAGAATTTTTTGTTTTTAGAAAAGTCGCATATCACTAAGAAAACTTAGAGCTTTTCTTCTCTGATATTTTATTATACCAAGGAATGAAGAAAATATAAATCATGCCATATTTCTAAAACTGTAATGTCCTTAGACTTTATTTAAACCTGGTTTCAGGTGATATATATATATAAAACAAATAAAAAATAAAAAATGAATCTAATAATAATATTAATAGTTGGTGGTTTAGTTGGATGGATTGCAAGTATGCTTACTGGAAAAGATGGTCAAATGGGCATTGTATCAAATATCGTAATTGGTATTTTAGGCTCAGTAATTGGCGGATTTATATACACTTTGCTTTTCAAAGGTAACGCTGACATTACAACTTCTTTTTTAAATTTCAGCTTAGGAAGCCTTATAATTTCAATATTAGGATCAGTTTTATTATTATCAATACTGAAAATGACAAGAAAAAACGGAGCTTCATAGTTTCGGCTTTTATTGTTACAAGGTGCTTTTTAGCACCTTGTTTTGTTTCAAGTATATCTTATATAAGACCGTGAGCCCCTCCTTCTAATATCCCGGAAGCAGTAATCTGTTGGAACAAAACCTTATTTTGAAATTCTTTAATATTAAATGCACCTGAATAGCTCATCGCAGAGCGCAATCCCATTACATAACTTGCGAAGATCTCTTCGAGTGTACCTCGATAGGCGACAAGACCCTCTCCACCCTCAATAAACTCATTTGATGATTTTTTGTGAGCTGGATCATTTTCGGATCTATACTGCTTTCCTGCTTGGGAGGCTGATCCATAATATACTTTAAACATCTTTCCATCCTTTTCGACTAATTTTGAAGGCGATTCTAAACTTCCCGCAAAAACTCCACCCATCATAGCTGCAGAGCCCCCAGCAGCAATAGCTTTTGCAAATGAGCCGGGCATTTTGATACCTGCGTCCGCAAGTAGTGATTTCCCCTCTCTTATGGTAATTTCCGAACATTCGAGTACAGCTGTCAATTGAGGAACTCCACATCCTGCATTAATCCTAGTTAGACAGGCAGAACCAGACCCAATGCCCACCTTTAAGCCGTCCACTCCAGCCTTTATGAGGTCATATGTTCCTTCTTTTGTAGCCACAGTTCCAGCAATTAAAGGGAATTTGCCAAACATCTTACGAAAAGCTTTAACCGCCTCAACTCCCATTTTACTGTGAGCATGAGGAGTGTCTATCAAAATAATATCAGCTCCATTATCGATTAATGCCTTCGCTCTTTCAAGATAATCACTAGTAGCTCCAATTGCGCAACCTACAAGCCTCGCACCTTTTTTTTTAGATTCAGAAAGGATTTTCACCTCCTTCTCAATACTTTGGAATTGATGATTCCAGGCTAAACCTCCTAATTCACTTATTTTGACGCACAAATCAACTGAAATGACAGTATCCATGTTTGAAGCAGTAAGGGGCGTCTCCAGATGAATTCCTGGAGCAAGATCGATACTGATGTCCACATCTTTGCGCGAAATAACTTCGGAATATTGAGGAACGATAACTACGTCATCGTATGTTAATCCTATGCTAGGTAGTATTTTTAAGTTTTGAATTGTTGTTGTCATCTTTTAACGATGGAAGGATACCACCCTTTTACAGAAAGTTAACTATATTTCAAAAATACATTTTGAAAACAGCTGGAAAATAATAATATTATCGAATTACTTAATGAAATTCTTTTCTATCCTCTCAAAGAAATGACAGTATTATTCAACAGTCACAGATTTTGCAAGATTCCTTGGCTGATCAACATTACATCCACGAAGTAGAGCACAATAATAAGCTAAAAGTTGGAGTGGGATAACATTAATAACTGAACCTAGGATGTCATTAGTTTTTGGTACAACAACAACCCATTCCGCAATGCTTTCAAGATGCTCGTCCGACTCTGTTGTGATTGCTAGTACACGGCCTTTTCTCGCTTTAACCTCTTGCATATTACTAATATTCTTCTCATAATAGTTATCTCTTGGAATTATAAATATAACAGGCATTTTTTCATCAATCATAGCGATTGGGCCATGCTTCATTTCAGCCGCTGGAAAGCCTTCAGCATGTATATATGAGATCTCCTTAAGCTTTATTGCTCCTTCTAGAGCGATTGGAAAATTAATACCACGTCCAAGAAATATTGCACTAGCACTATCTTTGATTTGAGCTGCTATCTCTTCAATTTGTGGAGCAACCGTTAGAGTTTGCTCTACTTTTGATGGTAACTCTGCTATTCCTTGAACTAATTGTTTGTACAAACTTTCATCAATAGTGCCTTTCTGCTTAGCAAGCCACAAAGCAAACATAGTCACCTGAACAACTGGAACAGTAAAGGCTTTTGTTGATGCAACGCCAATTTCCGGACCACAGTGCATATAAACTCCACCATCGGTTTCACGAGCAATGCTAGATCCTACAGAATTTACAATGCCAAGCACCATTGCACCTTTTGACTTAGCCAACCGAATAGCTTCAAGTGTATCAGCAGTTTCGCCACTTTGGCTAATTGCAATAACTACGTCGTCTGACGAAAGAATCGGATTTCGGTATCTAAATTCTGATGCATAATCAACTTCAACAGGAACTTTAGCTAACGATTCAATAACATTTTTAGCAATTAAACACGTATGCCAACTGGTACCACAAGATATAAAAGTAATCTTTTTTGCCTGCAGAATGCGATCTTTAACCCCTTCAAGCCCCCCTAGCTTAATTTCAGGGATTTCCGTCTTTACCCGTCCTCGAGTGCCATCAAGAATAGCTTTAGGCTGCTCATAAATCTCCTTAAGCATGAAATGCTCGTATCCTGATTTTTCAAGAGCTTCAGTTTCAATCTCTAAAATTTGAATTTCAGCCTTTTTAACCTCATTAGTAATAGTTTTAAGTATCAATTCATCAGCTTTTATAATGGCAAAATCTCCATCATTCAAATAAACAACGTTTTTTGTATATTCAACTATTGGAACAGCGTCAGAAGCCACAAAATACTCACCTATTCCTACTCCGATAACTACAGGGCTCCCTTTTCTGGCAACAACAATTTTATCAGGCTCGAATGAGCATAAAACAGCAATACCATAAGTTCCAACCACTTTTTCAAGTGCTTGACGAACGGCAGCTTCAAACGTCAACTTGCCTTCAGCATAACATTCCTCAACAAGGTGAACTAAAACTTCTGTATCTGTTTGGCTGACAAAAACATGGCCTTTAGTAGTGAGTTCTTCCTTTAATTGGACATAATTTTCAACGATTCCGTTATGAACTAAAGTAAAATGTAATTTCTCAGAACTATGAGGATGTGCATTAATATCATTAGGCTCGCCATGAGTAGCCCATCTAGTATGAGAAATACCTACGTGACTAACTAAGTCTAGTTCTTTAGTAAAATTAACAAGCTCAGCAACTTTGCCTTTTTTCTTGTAAACTATAATTCCTTTTTCATCAATTAAAGCTACGCCAGCTGAGTCGTATCCTCGATACTCCAGCCTTGTAAGG
>JAYTAQ010000053.1:0-4767 GCA_043737415.1 bacterium | reverse complement strand
TAGAACGAGCTTCTACAATTAATGAAAAGTTCATTGGTATCTATATATTAGACCCTCTTATTTTCAGAAGCTCAGATAATCCATCTGTCAGGATTTCCTTTATTGTTGAGTCAATATTCAATCTAAAATCGAGACTTGAAGAGCTTGGCAGTACACTTTTGATTATCGAATCCGATCCAGTCAAATTCTGGGAAAGCATTGCTTTAAAGGCTAAAACGATGGTTTTAACTTCAGAAGATTATACTGATTATTCTGTCAGGAGAGACAAAGCTGTACAAAAAATTATAACAAATAATCTAGGAACCTTTGAATCAATTAAGAATAATGTTGTATATGATAATGAGGATGGATTACTTACAAACGAACAGAACCCCATCAAAGTATTTACTCGATTTAAAATAAAATGGCTTGATAAAATAGCTTCTGATAAGTCAGTATTAAGCTTTTCTTATAATCCTAAGTTAATTTTTGAAACAAAGGACGAAATTGATAATTTACAGATTAAGCAAACTGATATAGAAGTATTAAAAGGGATGATAATTCCCGGAGAATTTAAAGGCGGAGAGGATCAGGCTCTAGAGCAATGGAATGCATTCAAAACAGACAAGATTTTTGAGTATAATACAACTCGAAATAACTTATCAACTGACGGTACAAGCCGGCTTTCTCCTCACTTCAAGTGGGGAACTCTAAGTATTCACAAGGCAGTCAGGGATTGTTTAGGACTTTTAAAATCGGAGTTACCTTATAAAACCGGAGTTGAATCTTATTTATCAGAGTTAATATGGAGGGAGTTCTACAAATACATTTTGGCGTACTACCCTGAAGTCCAAAAAAATAACTTTAATCCGAAATATGACAACGTGTCATGGGATTTTAATGAGGAACTTTTTCAGGCTTGGTGTGAGGGGAAAACAGGCTACCCTGTTGTTGATGCTTGTATGCGTCAGCTAAATCAAACAGGCTGGATGCATAATAGAGGCAGAATGATAGTTGGATCATTCCTATGTAAGGATTTGCATATTCACTGGAAATATGGAGAAAAATACTTCAAACAGCATCTTGTTGATTTGGATATTTCTTCTAACAATGGCGGATGGCAATGGGTTGCGGGTACAGGAACTGATGCAGCTCCTTACTTTCGTATATTCAATCCTACAGAACAAGGAAAAAAGTTCGATCCTAAAGGTGATTTTATTAAAAAGTACGTTAAAGAGCTGAGAGATGTACCCACCAATTATATCCACGAGCCTAAATTGATGAGTATATTAGATCAAGTGGAATCAAACTGCACATTAGGTAAGGATTATCCGTTACCGATTATTGATCACAAAGTAGAGAGAAATCGAGCACTTGAACTATACAAAAGTAATCAGGAATGAAAAGCGCCCCATTTTACTGAGGCGCCAAACTAATCAAAGCATTACTTAATTAAAGTATAGTTTCCAATCAACGTCAAAGGTTTCATTTCACCCTTTGAAACATTTATAATACCGATAATAATGTATACAACCCAAGCAATATTTACAATTGGAAGTAAACAAGCTCCAATAAATACCACTAGAAGTAGTATTTTACAAATAATTTCTCATTTTTATAAGGACAAATCAATCAAAATATCAGGGAAGAATTATAAAAAAATTTTGCTATAATCTCTTTGTAAACCTAGACCATAATAATGCACAAAATAATTTCTATTCTCGTTAGCATAGCTACAAGCCTAATATTGAAGTTCGGCTACTTCGGTATTTTTTTTGGAATGACTTTAGAATCATCTGCAATTCCAATCCCTTCCGAAGCAATAATGGGATTTTCCGGATATCTAGTATCCCAGGGTCACTTTAACTTCTGGCTAGCTGTATTGGCAGGCACATTAGGAAATTTCACTGGAGCAACTATCCTTTATTCAATAGGAAAATACGGCGGATATCCATTCCTAGAAAAGTACGGTAAATGGTTGCATATAGATAAACAAAACATTGTAAAAGCAGAGAGGTGGTTTAAGAAATATGGAGAAGTGACTATATTTGTTGCACAGATGATGCCTGTAGTTCGATCATTTATAGCTTTTCCAGCCGGAATTTTAAAAGTTTCATACAAAAAATATATGCTCTACTCAATGAGTGGTATATTTTTATGGTGTCTACTACTTGTATACATTGGTAATAAGTTGGGAGAAAACTGGGAAAATATATCCGGGTATATGAAACCATTTCAAAATGTAGTTATACTTGGACTAGGAGTGCTATTCGTATACTTTATTTATCACCATTATTTTGCAAAAAATAAAGTAACCGTGGCTGAAACAGCTGAATAAGAGTTTCAAAATGTCAATGCTTACCTTGATAAGCACATAATACTAAATTGACTTTGAGACTTGTAACTTGAAACTAAAATCAGCATACTATTTGAGAACATTGCCCAATATGCCCTCAAAGACTGAAAAGAACATTTACGCCGGTTTATCAACAAAAGAAGCAGCAAATCGACTAATAGAATCCGGACAAAATAGAATCGAATCTCATGAAACCACAGCGTTAAGAATTTTTATCAAACAGTTCTCTAGCCCGTTAATACTTTTGCTTATTGCTGCAGCTGGAATCTCATTTTACATTGGAGATGCTACTGACGGAGTAATAGTAACTTGTATACTTTTTTTAAACAGTGTCTTAGGCTTTATACAGGAATATCGATCACATCAAACTTATGAAAAGCTTAAAACATTTGTTAGCTCAAAAGTAACTGTATTGAGGGATGGCGAACAGAAGATAATAGATAAAGTAATGTTAGTTCCTGGAGATTTAGCGTTATTCAAGCTAGGAGATATAGTTTCCGCTGACTGCTTTATACTTGAATCAAAAGAATTATTAATTGATGAATCAAGCATAACTGGAGAATCAATACCTATTGCCAAGAGAAGTAGTAATTCTGAAGACGAGTCAGTAAACGAAAACATTCTCTACTCCGGAAGCTATATTCAAGCAGGAACTGCGACAGTAAAAGTCTTTGCTACAGGCGTGAAAAGCAAATTCGGAGAAATAGCAAATCTGTCCATTAATACAAAAAAGATTACAGAATATGAAGAGAATCTAAAGCGTCTTACTGAAGGCTTCTTAATAATCAGCATATCTACGCTTATTCTGATCTTTGGGGCTCATATAGTCCTTCAAAAAACAGAAAGTTTTGTATCAATACTACTTTTTACAGTCGCTATTGCGATAACAATTATCCCGGAGGCATTACCCATTGTTGCAACATTAACTCTGGCTAAAAACGCTGTTAAATTAAGCAAACACGGAGTTATCATCAAACGAAGCTCTGCAATTGAAGACCTTGGGAATCTAGATATTATCTGCACTGATAAAACAGGAACACTGACTGAAAATAAATTAGTTGTACACGATTATATTGCATCCAACAAGATTGAGTTTTACAAATTAAGTCACTTGTCATGCTCACAAAGCTCAGATCCTTTTGATTCTAGTATTACTGAGTACTTAGATCACAAGAAGTATACAAAACCTAAACTTGCCGAATTTACTGAAGATCCATTTAATCCTGAGTTAAAGTTCTCAGCTAGAGAATTCGAGACTTTTTCATTGGTTAAAGGCGCACCAGAATACATAATTTCAATATGTCCGGATATCGATAAAGACTTAGAATTAACAAAGATTCAGGCTCAATCAGATCAGGGCTTTAGGGCTATATCATTAGCTTATCAAGAGAAAAAAACCACGAGATATCTGGGAACATACTTCCTTGTTGATCAAATCAAAGAAGATGTTGATGCGACAATCAAACTTGCTCAGAAACATGGAGTACAGTTCAAGGTGATCACTGGTGATTCATTAACTGTAGCTGTTTACGTTGGTAAAAAAGTCGGATTAATTGAGGATATCACTGAGGCTGTAGAGGTTTCAAATCTAAATTTCCATGACCCTATAAAATTAGCAGAGCAAGTTGAAAACTTTACAATATTTTCACGTGCAGATCCTGTCCAGAAATTTAAAATAATTCAGGCGTTACAAAAAAACCATCATATCGGATATTTAGGAGACGGAATCAACGATGCACCTTCATTAAAACTCTCAAACGTTGGAATGGTAGTTGACACTGCCTCTGATATAGCAAAGTCTACTGCTGATATAATATTATTAACAAAAAGCCTCAAAGTTATTATAGAAGGAGTGATTGAAGGTCGGAAAGCATTCGAGAACATCAATAAGTATGTTAAACATACATTGATAGGTAATTTTGGAGACTTTTTTACAATTGGGGTTTTTTCGGTATTTTTAAGCTATCTCCCAATACTTCCTATTCAAATTTTGATTAGTAATCTTTTAACAGATATTCCATCACTAGCCTTTGCGTCTGATTACGTTGAGAAATCAGAAACAAAAAAACCTAAACATCGCAGTACATCAGAATTAATTAAGTTTTCAGTAGTTCTTGCTGTAGTAGCCTCACTATCTGATGTGGTTTTTTTTATGTGGGCCAGAAAATTTGAGGTAGCAGAGATACAGACTATGTGGTTTGCTTTCTCCACCTTGAGCAATCTTCTAATTATTTTCTCGATACGAACAAAAAGCCTTATCTTTAAGGGTAGTAAGCCAGGTAAATTGCTATTGTGGTTAACATTATCGGCAATATTTGCAACTCTAATTGCTATCTATATTGGCATTCCAGGCTTAAGAATTGAGCGGTTAAAAGTATTGGATATAGCAGTAATAACAGGCCTTTCAATCACATATCTTTTTGTTACAGAGA
>JAYTAQ010000052.1:0-4822 GCA_043737415.1 bacterium | reverse complement strand
TTTAAGTTATTGTTAAACTAAAGTCTTAAAAGATGTACTTATTTTTTATTTAATTTATATTTTATAGTGGCGCTACAAAAAAAGAAATTCGGAAATAATTCACTGAAACGGGAGATAGAGTTAATGTTCTCTCTCGTTTTTTTGTTTGGACTATTATTGGTGGGTGTTTATATCGGTATTCGTTCGGCAAGTATAAATCTTGATCCCAGACAGGAAGCAGCCGGTAAAACTTATTTTGTAGAAAATAGCGAAAGCCTTCAAGATGCCATTAATAAGTCTAAAGACTCTGATTCTATTTTTTTAAAAGTTGGTACATATTCTACTACAAATTCCGATGGATTTATAATTAAAGACAAGAAAATACAGATTCTCGGAGCTGGAAAAGATTTTGTTACAGTATTAGGTAATAACAACTCCTACGTATTTAACGTTCAAAACTCTAGCGTTAAATTTGATAGTATAAAGATCAAAGGCGCAAACAAAGATGGAATTTTGATTAAAAACTCCGGTAAAAAGGATGTAGTGCTTAAAAGTATTGAAATTGAAAATAACTCTGGTGCAGGTGTTAGAACTGATTCAAAGACAACAATTTCAACTTCATTTATTGATCAAAATGGCAGTGGAATAGTTTCGTCGGGGGAATTATTAATAGACAATACAGTAATACAGAATTCAGCTGCAGAAGGCCTAAACATTGATTCAACATCCGTATCAAATTCTAGAATTACCAATTCAATTATCTCAGGCAATCAGGGTAAGGGAATGTTAATAGAAGGTGGTAAGTCTCATATCGTTAAAAACGTTACTTTATTCAAGAATAACTCTGGCCTTGTTGAGACAGGGTCTTCCACAACTAATATTACTGATTCTATAATTCAAGGCTCTAAGAATGAAGGTGTAAATCTAAAAGGCACAAGCTCATCAATTTCCTTTTCTAATGTATACAGCAATGGTACAGACTTCACTCCAACTAGTTTAAAAAATGCAGATGGAAACTTATCGGTGGATTCACAGTTCACTTCTGAAACCGATTTACATATCGTAAAAACCAGCACAGCTGTTCGGAACAAAGGTCTAGCGAGCGAAACAAATGCAGATGGAACAAGAATAGATATGGGAGCTTTCGGTGGCAAACCAAACTTAGTATCTTCAAACGGAGCTCCTGTTATTTCTTCAACTCCTCTTAAATATATCAAACCAGGACAGGCTTATAATTATGAAGTTGTCGCTGTTGATCCCGATAATGATGTTTTGACTTATACAGTAGTAAATAGTAATTCACCAAAATGGATCAAACAAGATGGTAATAAGTTTTCAGGAACTCCAGGCGAAGGGAACATAGGTTTTTGGGGTATTGTACTAGTAGTAAGCGATTCAAGAGGACACAATATTGTACATCCTATATCGATCAATGTTATTCCAGCTGATAGATCAATTCCTCAGGAAGGTACTTCCCCTACTCCAACTGCATCTGCAGCAAAGCCAGTAGCTAAAATTAACTTTATTAATCCTAAGGCAGGCTCAGTAATGACCAAAGATGCGAACGAGATTAAGTGGGAAATTGCAAATGGAGTAGCTATTGATAAATACGTTATTAAATATTCAGATGACAAGGAAGTCTTTAGAACGATCACAACCCTTCCAGGCGACGCAACTTCATACAAATGGGTTGACATCGACAAACTAGTACCAGGGAAATATATTCTTCAAATAGAAGCAACAGATAAAAGTGCTCCTCCTGTCACTATAAAGGTAATGTCAGAGGAATTTGAGGTAAAGAGTGTTCCTGTGAATACAAACGTTCAAAGCATAGTTATTACGAAAAATTCTCCAGCCGACAATGACAACGTGCCTACTAGAAAACCTCTAATTGCAGTTGAGTTTAAGCCGGATGCAGATTTAGATGCTTCTAAAACTTATATTAAGATTGATGGTGAAAATGTTACTTATAAATTCACGAAGAATACTATTTATTTCGAACCCACAAAAGATTTAGCTGGAACAAAGACTCAAGTTGAGGCAAAGATTGTTACAAAGGATGGAGCAGAGGCTTCAAAGAAATGGTTCTTTAACCTTCCAGTCTCAGCAAATCCTCAGAACACCAAAGTAACAGTATCAAGCACAAGTACCGTTTTGGGACTGCCAAGAATAGTTGGATTATTGTTGATTGCGGTAATAATACTAGGACTGTTATTTCTAATCCTTTACTTCGTTATCAAACTTCTTAAAACTATCAGAGACGAACGACAGGGAAATCTGGAGGCTGAGTTTACTGAATATTATGATGGTGACAATTTAGATCCAAACATCAGAGGCTCAGATAATGGAAGTGTAGCTGTAGTTCCAGTAATTTTAGAGTCTCAAGCAGATAAACCTACACCAACATCCACAGAGTACATAGTCTCTCCAAATGCCAATGCAGAGTATTATGTTGACCAATCGACGACAAATAATGATACAGAAGTTCAAAATCCACCTTCACCTGTATATTTTGAACCTGTAGTTAATAAAAATAATGACGTGCCAGTAATTCTTGAGCAAACTATCCATCAGAGCGCGCCAGTTGAGGTTACAGAAAAAAGGCCGGAAGTCATAACTGAAGACCCAAATCAACCCATCGTAAATGTAGTCGAAGTACCAAGTGATAATATTCAATATCCTAGTAATGATAATGTTCAGCAATCAGTGGCGAACGCACAACCAATTCCAGTCGACAACCAAACTAAAATTGTTAACTCTAATGATTTAGGAGAACAAAGTAGTGATTTACCAGCTGATGCCAACAATCCAGAATCCCCTTCTGATGATTATATGACTAAGTTAAAAATGAAATACGGAATAACTGACGATGATATTGAAAACTACAAAGTAATTGATGTAGACGCTAAGCCGGATCCGACAGCAGCGTCTACTAGCCCAAAGAATTCCTAAGTAAACCTGGAAACCTAGTTTGCCTAAGGAAAATTGATAATAATATGTTTAAACTGCTTAAAAAAGTATTGATACCTCATGAGTCCAACGACTTTCATCCTCATGCGACCAGACATTACTCCTTACTTACATATTGCCTTATCTTTTTATTGGCAAATTATTTTGTATTTCCTCTTTTGGGACTTACTCATCACACGGCACTTGCCACAAATATCGATCCAGATGAATTGATATCACTCGCAAACAAAGAGCGAAAAACCATTGGTTTAAATACATTAAGAAAGAATGACAAACTAACCCGAGCTGCCTTAGCAAAAGGTAACGACATGCTTAAAAAACAGTATTGGAGCCATTTTGGACCTACGGGAGAAACTCCATGGATGTTTATTACTGCTTCTGGATATAATTATGTATATGCGGGAGAGAATTTGGCTAAAGATTTCCAGACAAGTCTCGAAACTCATCTGGGATGGATGAATAGCAAGACACATAGAGAAAACATACTCAACGGAAACTTTAAAGATGTAGGTATTGCTATTGTAACCGGTCAATTTCAGGGATTCACTTCAACAATAGTTATACAGATGTTTGGTTCTGAAGAATTAACTGTGCAGCAACCAGCACCTGTTGCACCTGTAAACGATACTACAAAAGCAGTAAATCCTAACCCTGCACAGCCACTACCTACAATTCAACCACTAGAGGCACCTGTGATCAACAGGCCGCTTGACGGATCTGTTTTTACAAATCCAAAAATTACAATTGAAGGCACTTCAACAAGCGGCAATACACTTCGGGTGTACTCAAACGACAGACAAATTGGTGAACTTCCCAGGGAACAGGCAGCATTCACAATAAACACTCAACTTTTAGATATTAAGAACAATGTTTATTTAAGATCAAGAAATCTAGCAACAGGCCAGGAAAGCCCTGATTCAAACCGTGTAAATATTGAAATTGATAATATTGCCCCGATTGTTGAGAAGGTTAACCTTCAAATATTCAGACAAAATAAGAATATATTTGTAGCTGTAGCATCAGAAGAAGAGCTTGCTCGCGTATCTTTTGCTTTAGATGGAGTATCAGGAGACTTTATCAAAAAAGGTAGTAATTTCGAGATAAAATTTAGTAAGGACAACATTAAAGACCCTCAGTTAAGCGTTAAATTCTATGATATTGTCGGGAATTTCAGTGAAAAGAACTACGATCTTTTTGATAATAAACTTGATACATCAACACCACCAATAATTTTAAGAACTTCATCAGGAGAAGGATTGAGCTTAAATGGAGTGGTTTCAAGCGTAGAAAATCTTTCCATAACCCAAAAAATTAATTTGTTGTTCATAATTAGCATTGCGCTTATTATGATGTGTGATGCGGCACTTCTTTTGAAAAGGGGAATACACAGGGATCAAAGCTCATATCATTCATTTAGCTTAGCAGCTATATTAATAACAGTGATCGGTATTTTATCTATTTTTAAGTAGACGTATAGACAATATGACTTTTTCCTAATAAAATCACGTTGTTGATTAATCAATTTTTAATTGTTTAATTGATAATAATTCAAATGCCGGGGTGGCGGAATGGTATACGCTGTGGACTTAAAATCCATTGCCCTTACAGGCTTGAGGGTTCGAGTCCCTCCCTCGGCACCCAAAAACGCAACAATTTGTGTTTTTGTCTTACTAAGAGATACTTCCTGAAATTCTTCAACAAAAACTCTACAATTAATCCTGCTATAATTGCTAAGTAATTATGCAAAGGTTTAAAACATTAATTTCCATATTTCTTTTTTTGTTTGTATTAACTGCATTTCAACCAGCTAAGGCTGATCCACAGCCTTTAGCTGTTCAAGATTTTTCTATTGAATACTCAATAGATTCTGTAA
>JAYTAQ010000051.1:0-1871 GCA_043737415.1 bacterium | reverse complement strand
AACGGTACAATCCAAGAAGCCTAACTCTAAATGAAAATATATTACATTTCGACAAGTCACATTTCGGATGATACAAATAATTATATAGCTCAAACTATTGAATCACTGGGTCAATCAATCAAAACCAGAGACCGAGTATCAAACTATGAGTCATATAATTTTGATAATGCTAAGAAAGCTTTTGTAAATAATTCAAAAGCTATTAGAAATGCAGACATAGTAGTTGCTGAGTGCTCATACCAAAGTAGTGGACTAGGATATGAAATCTCATTTGCAATTGAAGAAAAGAAACCAGTAATCGCTTTGTATTCTCTTACTGATGATATCGCTAACCCTGCTCATATCAAATCAGTCCCAACCAGTCTTCGAGGTAATACTTCTAGATACTTGCTTGTTAAACAATACGACCTTAAAACAATCAAAAAAACTTTAGAACTTGCTATTAAAGATGCTGAAAGCATGATTGACACCAAATTCATTCTAATTATCCCCCCGGCTATCGACAGATATCTAGAATGGAATGTCCGTGAGAAAGGCGTTTCAAAAGCGGAAGTAACTCGTGAGGCTATTGAAAAAATGGTTCAAGAAGATACTCGTTACCAGGAGCATTTAAAAAACAACGAATTAGAAGAAAGATAAAGTTTTCCACAACTTCAGGTAAATCAGGCATTTTGATGCCTGATTTTTTATACAGATTTCATTATATCGACTCCATCTTACTTGTTTGTTTGTCATCTTGAACTTACTCAACTCCTCAAGAGGTGTCTTTATATTGTAGTATTTACAGTACTGTACTATTATTGTTGTTAAGAAATTGCTTTTTTATCATGAAAATATACTTCTCTGCAACAATCACAAGTAACGAGAAACTGAAAGAACTTTATTATAAAACTATTGAACAGCTGAAAAAAGACAGTCACTCCGTTGTTGAATATAGGTCAGAAGCTCTTGATCCCGCTATTTTGGCCAAAATGACAGATAGCGAAATGCAGATTGAGTACAAAAAGCTTGATAAATCATTAAGAAATGCCGAAGTTTATATGGCAGATATCTCTGAACCTAGTATAACGGTTGGTTATGAGATTTCTCAAGCACTAATGCATAGAAAGCCTGTACTAGTGCTCAAACATCAAAAAGCTCTTTTTCATCCTATGACCTCTATACAAGGCAATAAGTCTGTATACCTAAAGTTTAAAACGTATGATGAAAGGAGCTTTTATTCCATTGTCAAAAGATTTCTTGAGACTGCAAAAGACAAGATTGATACAAAGTTTATTCTAATTATTCCACCAACAATTGACAGATATCTGGAGTGGAATACTCGTGAAAGAGGGGTTCCAAAGGCTGAAGTCACCCGTGAGGCTATCGAAAGGGCTATGAAGGACGACAAAAACTACCAGTTGCATTTGAAAAACGATAAGATTACAGAAGAATAATTTTATAGTATAATTAATTAAATGTCAGATATTTTTTTTATAATCTCAAGTGTTTGCGTCGTTATTGTAACGATCTTACTTAGCCTACTCCTTATTAAAGCAATTGAAACCGTTGATGGAGTTAATGAAGTTGTAGAAAAAACACGTTCGGCGACAAGCTCTGTTGGAAAAGTTTTAACTTCCGTAGTCTCCGCTACGGCTATATTCTCCCCTATTGCGGGATTAGCAACAGGTATTTTCAATAAACGTAAATCAAAGAAGTAATTCGATCAAAACTCCTTATTCTTTAGAATACGTGCTTCGGGATTTCATTTATAATCCACTATAATTTAAATTCATTTTATGTTAGACCCAAAATTTATTAGAGAAAATGCTGAGACTGTTAAGTTAAAAAGTGCTCAAAAAAACAAAGATCCAAAAATTGTTGATCAATGG
>JAYTAQ010000050.1:0-4833 GCA_043737415.1 bacterium | reverse complement strand
TGCTGGTATTGCTCTTTCCGGGAGATTTGAGCATCTCCAAATTGAAAGTTGGACTAAACCACTTAGAGACTTTTTTTTAATGCTTTTCTTCGTGATTTTAGGCCTTCAAATTGATTTAAGTACTATCAATCAGGTCGTAATTCCTGCAGTTGCACTTGCTTTTTTCGTAATTGTAACTAAACCAATTATTATCATGATGATAATGAAATATTTAGGTTACTCCAAAAAAGTTAGTTTCCTCGCTGCAATTTCGCTTGCCCAAGTCTCTGAATTTAGTTTGATCGTGGCTAAGTTTGGTTTTGATATGGGGCAAGTCAATACAAATGTTTTAACTTTGTTAACAATTTCTGGCGGAATTACAATGACTATTTCGTCTTATCTAATCTTGTATAATGAGGCTGTTTTTGCGAGATTAGAGGGTTTACTAAATATCTTTAATTTTAGATCTGATAACTCAAATAATCCTGACGCTATACCGGCTCAGCATGACATTGTGCTTTTCGGTTGCCATCGAATGGGTAAAAATCTTTTGGGAATGATTCCGCATTTCAAGAAAAATCTATTAATTGTTGATTTTGATCCAAAAACAGTTTATCACCTAAAAAAAGAGGGCTACGATGTCGTGTATGGAGATATTTCGGATATTGAGCTTTATGATGGGTATAAATTACGTGAGGCAAAAATAGTTATTTCAACAATCCCCTCAATTAAAGAAAATAAAAAACTGCTTAACTATTTTAAAGAGTTTGATAGTCGGCCTATCACTATAATCACAGCTAATGATGATGATGCTGCTCGTGAAATGTACGATTCTGGCGCTGATTTTGTTATTTATCCACATTTGCTCGGTGGGGCGTTGATTTCTGAAATTATCTCAAAAGGTTCGTTAACTAAGTCTTTAGTAAATATGAGGAATAAGCACCTTGAGACTTTAGTTCGCTGTTGATTTAACTATCTCTACCAAGGGCAAGTTCAGATTCATCTATGCCTTCAATTCCCCATAAAAATAGTCTCATTTGATTCTCTCGTGCAAATGTTATTTTTCTCAAATTTTCCTCCGACAAATTTGAAATTTGTGACAAAACGGCATTAGCTTTTTCGTTGTTTCCAAGCACAGTATGTGAATATGCTATTTTAAATAAATAATCATTTGTTTCAGATAAACTAGTTGAGCAGGTTTCTGTTAATCTTAGGCCAACAGTTGCAATGTCGAGATATCTACCGCCCATCCATGCAAGATCAAACATTTCTCTTAATCCTTTGATTAAGTATTCTCCAGCTTCATAATTCTCATCACTTAATTGATCGAAATAACTAGAGCTGGTGTAGTTAAAATGCAGGGCCAAGGATCTAAAAAGTGGATAATTCTGCTGCAAATCACCCGATTCTTTATTCAAAAGGTTTGAGCACTCGTATA
The DNA here is from genome assembly GCA_043737415.1 of bacterium. Classification (GTDB taxonomy): domain Bacteria; phylum Patescibacteriota; class Dojkabacteria; order JAOAGR01; family JAOAGR01; genus JAYTAQ01. The sequence goes on along the minus strand of JAYTAQ010000050.1, from coordinate 3,416 downwards.
AAAGTTTTTCTGTAATTTGACCATGAACATTTTCTCGTAAATCCTGAGGCATTCGCACGTCTAGATACGTGGCAAAAGGTGTATTTAATTTAATTGAATTTGGTCTTTTGGAAGTAGATACAAAGTTAGATCCTTTTAAAGAATCTATAATCTTAGGACTGATTCCTAAGAACTGGGCGGTCTGCATTCTTATCCAGTATTCATTGACCCCAAAAGTCACCGCAGATAGCTTTCTTAAGGCCTCACGCTCCTGGTAAGTCAGTCTCTCATCTATGGCTCTTTTCGGATAATGAAGTTGAGTCACATACTGATTTAATTTTAGTAAAATTGATGTCACAGCCATATCTTTATCGTAGTAAAGTGCACCAAGTACGACTTGACACATTTTTTGTACATCTTGCCTCTCAAATGTTTTCAATTGCTCTGTTCTAAAATCAATTAAGTCAGAACTCATTCCATCTAAATTTGCAGAGTTATCATAAATATCCATTTGTCCTGACAAAATTCGAATTCTATCAATAATCTCAGCGGCATCTGTCAGATCGTATCCTTTTGAAAATAGTTCTACAGTAAGCAATTCAAGCATTTCGCCTGACTGCAACTGCATTTCTTCCAAATCGTGTAATTTTGGATCATTGATCTCACCTTTGTAATAATAAAATCGGACACGTCCCTGATATCCTTTAGGCTCTATATCAATTGAAGAGCCAATATTGGGGATTCTACCTTCCTCAATCATTGACGTTCGTATTTGCTCTGAAAAGACTATTTGAATATCATCATAATCTCCAGCAACTCCATTTGCCCCCCTGCTGGCCTCTGTAAGTGGAGTTCCGATATAATCTATATTTGAAGCTATTTGTCCTTGCCATAATTGACCTTTTGAGGCGCAAATAGAACCTTTAATACCCATTTCTATACATAATTCTCTAAATCGTTTTAAATTTTGAATTATTTGCACTGTTGTTCCGCTATCAGAAAACGGCGACAGAATCAAAGGAATTTTATTCCCAGTTATCGAAACTACTTTAAGACATCTAAGATTAGAAATCCTTGCTGATTCCAGTAGGTCTTGAATTATTTCAGGACTCACCTCGTTAACATTTAATATTGCATAAGCTATTGGAAGTGCCGCAACAATCTCACGAATACAGGAACGAGGCCCTTCTTTATACTTAGGAAGGGTACCGAGTGCCGATTGTAGCTCACTTGACCAATTAAGCTGAACTGATTGAGTGTCTACCCTTTCCTGAGAAATGGGCAAGGATGGTAATTGGTTATAAAGCTTGTTTGCAATAGCTATACCTCCTGCTTTTGAATGATGCTGGACTTGATCTACATCCTCAATTGCTGAACCTCCAACTGTATAGATAATATAATGGCTACGGTTTTTCTCACGATCATAAATAACCTTGCTATCTCTATAAATTGTAAAATCATTGTTTTCACTGACAGAATTAATACCAATTCTAGATTTCAGTTCTTTAAATCCCCTTGCATTAGTTTCCTTTGAAAACCTGATCTGAACATATCGTGCAAACAGAGCTATGTAGGCGAAATCTTCTGCGTAAACTGTAAAACTGTCACCTTCTGAAACCAAAACTGTTAATCCCAATTGTACGGCATATTCTGCAAGTTCTGATACTGTTTGAGCTACTCCTGCTATTCTACTTACACCTCCTGAAATTTCTCTATCCAATAATGTGTAACGAGTATCAATCTCAACTATCGATTGACTTTTTCTTTTCGGATCATTATTCACATTGTCATTTCTACTCTCCGCTCTTGCTTTCCTTATATGTTCTCGTGAGAGTGGTTGTGTTGATTCAGTGGCTGATAGTCCCGCTGCAGTAAACCCTTCCAGATCTACATTCATAAGGAATCCCTTAGTTACTCTCTGTTCAATAATCTTATTCACTTCTATAGGATCTTCCACCGACATTAATGCTGCTTGAAATACTTTTTCTATCTGGATTCGGCGAGCTCTTTGCGCTTCGATATATTCGAAAGGATTAGATTGATTTTCTGCTTCTATAATTCTTTGAATTAAAAGTGCTGAAACACTACCTGGAATTGCTGTGTGGTTGTAATGGTGCGCATCTGGGCTAGCTTGATGATCAAGCTGATTATTGTTGGAGGTATTTGGTACTCCGTTTATTGAGTTTTGAGGGTTAGATGTACTCAAAGATATAGTCATTATATCCTAATTCACTCTTAAATAAATAGCCTAAGTACCTAGTTCATAGGTGTACATATTTTCTGAATGCTTTTATTCATATATGCAGTAGATAGATATTTCATAGGAGATCGAACATAGTTTTTGCCCAGTATAAGATTGCTAAATTATGATTTGGATGGAATAATAACTATTACGGCTGATTTATTAGATCTTGAGTATCAAGGAGATCCTGTTCGTATTTTAACTCCACTTAGCCGGATAACCTCCATTCCCGGTATGCCTGGAGCAGTTAATCCACCGGATTTGGTTTTTGCTAATCTTTTAGACACTGTTGATGTAGTGAGAAATGCTGATAAACTTGGCACTAAAAGACCAGAATCTTTTTTGGTAGGGTATAGGGCAAAACGTGGTGAGATTCCTATGGTGATTTTTAGTGCTCCGTTTAATGGGAGAAATAGATTTATTGCTGCAATTGAACCTTTTCTTCAACAACCCGAAGCATGGCTACCTCCAACTACCTCATATCATGTTTTAACAATAATCACCAAAGGACTGTGGGAAATGGGGTTTGATGAAATGAGAAATCCTATGTCTGGAATTCATAGCTTTATTAGAGGATTTTTTGATATTAAAGATCTTGCAACTCAAACCGTAGAAACTGATGATGTAAGATTTTTAGCTGATATTTGCTCAGCGATGAGTTCAATGAGGGTCGATCTAAGTAGTTTACCTGAGTTACCCACAGTTACTCCAGATCAGAAAATAAGTCGACTTTCTGCATTAGCTAGAAATGGACATCCAGGTATCGATAACATTGATTGGAGTACAATTACAATTGATTTAGGCAAACCGGTTGATTTATCAAAAATCAATTCACTGTGATTTAGCAGAAATATAACTTTCTAACAGTATTTTTGCAGACTCACTATCAATTTTCTCTCGGATTTTGTCGTTGGTTAAACCTTGAGATCTCAGGCTGACTTCAGCCATCTGGCTAGTCATTGATTCATCAATAAATGTAATTTCAACAATAATGTTGTTTTGAGTCAGGCAGTTACCTAGTTTTTTTGCAAAATCTTTAATTTTTTTAGCTTGAGCGCCTAAAACGGGCAATTGAGTCTCATCATCCATTACAGTTGGCAGGCCAATCAGAATTCGATCAGGATAATGTAAATTGATCAATAAAATTAATTTATTACAAAGCTTCTTAAACTCAATCTTTGACTCCTGTCTTCCT
>JAYTAQ010000049.1:0-4833 GCA_043737415.1 bacterium | reverse complement strand
CGTTTTTAAACCAAATTAATCACAGTTTTTTTGCTAGCTTGAGAGAAATCGAGAGATTTACAATCGAAATTCAGAAAGGTTTAAAAAAGAATAACTCTTCTTCAACCATAGCTCTTCTAAACTATCTTTCTGAGACACAGAAAACAGATCTAAATCACATAACAAAAATTGTAAAAATTTCTCCTAATTCACATATGAATCTTGATGCCAATGCTGTTCGAAATCTCGAGCTTATTGATGGAATGAGAAAAGGATCGGTTTCTTTATTTGGCCTTCTAGATAAATGTAAAACAAATGCCGGCTCAAAGAAGCTTAAAAACTGGATAGTTTCACCATTATTAAATAAAGAGAGAATAGATAAGAGATTAAACAGCGTTCAGTCACTTCGACAAATAGGAAATAGTAAAATCAATGAACTTCAGCAATTTTTGCAGTCAATTCACGATTTATATAGAATAGCCAGCAAAATCGGTTTATCTACCTCAAACGCCCGGGATTTAAGGAATAGTGTAGAGTCAATCAGGACTATATTCAAGTTTAATATAGAGTTAAAAACCCTTGCTTTGTCATCAAAAATTGAAGAACTTACTGCATTAATTGATTCAGAAATTGTAGCTTCACAATCTATTTTTGCAGAAATAGATCACATTATTAGAGACGATCCTCCGCTTAGTGTTCGTGAAGGCGGAATGATAAAAATAGGTATCGATGATGATCTTGATAAACTACACGTACTTAAAACCGGAGGCAAAGACTGGTTAAAATCATTTGAACAAGAGGAAATAAAAAAATCAGGAATTCCGACTCTAAAAGTTAGATTCAATAAAGTATTCGGGTTCTATATCGAGGTTTCAAAGGGCCAATCGCATAAAGTCCCTGACTACTTCATTCGAAAGCAGACCCTGGTTAATGCTGAGCGATACATTACTCCAGAGCTAAAAGAGCAGGAAGCGAGTATTTTAGGAGCTGACGATAGGGTACGAAAAATAGAATTCGATATTTTTTGCGAGTTAGTTACTAAATCTAAAAGCATTATTCCTAACTTACAGAGAATCAGTGACTATATATCTGAAATAGATATATATCTTTCTTTTGCTGAAATCAGCCTTAAATACAATTGGAGCAAGCCTGAAGTGACCGACTCCGATATATTAAAAATTGAAAATGGTCGACATCCAGTAATTGAGTATCTACTCCTAAAAGACGGCAAATCGTTTGTCAAAAACAGCGTTTGCCTCGATACAGAAAGCTCGCTTGAAATTATTACAGGTCCTAATATGGGCGGCAAATCAACATTTATCAGACAGGTAGCCTTAATCACTTTACTGGCTCAGATTGGAAGTTTCGCGCCAGCAGACCGTGCTGAGATAGGGATTGTAGACCGCATTTTTACGAGGGTAGGAGCCTCCGACAACCTCTCTCAGGGTGAAAGCACGTTTATGGTTGAAATGCTTGAAGCAGCAGAGATTTTGAGCAATGCCACGTCGAAGAGTCTTATTATTCTTGATGAGATTGGTCGAGGAACTAGCACTTTTGATGGAATGAGTATTGCCTGGGCAATTTGTGAATATATTCAAAACCTTGGTGCAAAGACATTATTTGCTACTCACTATCATGAGTTGACTGAATTATCGAACAAATATTCAAATGTAAAAAATCTCGCAGTAAAAGTTATTGATTACAATGGTGAGATTATTTTTATGCATCAAATAATTGAAGGCAAGGCAGACAAAAGCTACGGTATTCATGTAGCTAAGCTTGCTGGTTTGCCGCAAAAGGTCATAAAAACAGCAGAACACGTTTTAAAACTTCTTGAAAAAGAAAAAAATAAACTCCAACCTCAGCCACATAATTTATTTCAGTCTGGGAATGATGAAGACGATAATAATGTGGAAAACACTTCTGAAAATAACTCAAAACTAATTAAGGAGATAATAAATCTAGACCTTAATATTACCTCGCCCCTTGAAGCCTTGCAAAAGATTAGTGAGTGGAAGAAGACTGTTAAATTATAAAAGTGCAATAAAGAAATTCGCACTCTATTTGATAGACTGCTAAAATAATGTTATAAACATATAAATCTGCCACATATATGGAACTATCGAAGAGACAAAAAGATATCCTGTACGCAATAATCACAGAATTTATTGAGACAGCCCTGCCGGTAGGTTCAAGTTCAATAAGTGATAAATATGACATCGACGCTAGTCCAGCAACTATTAGATATGAAATGGTTCGTTTGGCCGAGGATGGTTTTATTTCAAAATCCCACACATCATCAGGTCGAATTCCAACAATTTTAGGCTATCGATTTTACATCCAGGACTTGATGAATGAAGAAGCTGTTCATTATTTGACTGAGATTAGATTAAATAGAGAACTGGCACTTCTTCGATTCCATAGAGATAAACTTATTCGCGGTATCACGACACTTCTTGCTGATCTTACAAAGTATGCAGCAGTAGTTGTTACTGAAGATGGAATTTTTTATTCAGGCCTTTACAATCTACTTGATTATCCTGAATTTGCTGAAAAGAGTTCATTTAAAAATATTTTAATAGCTTTTGATGATCTTAGTACTTTGTCAAACGTTTTTGCTAGAGGGTTTACAGATAGCCGTGTAAAAGTTGTGATCGGTGATGAATTTGATCAAAACATGTTAAGCGATTGCTCAATAGTGTTCACCGAAATTAATCTTTATAATGGTGAGAGAGCTATTATGGCTGTTATTGGACCAAGGCGGATGGGCTTTTCTCAGGTTTTACCTCTAGTACGAATGAGTGGTGAGGTTATAGATAAGCTAATTCTTGGTTGGGAGAGATAATAATTGTAACAATTTGCCAACTCCTAGGTTTGACTGTAAAATAAACGTAATATGCAACGCTGGAAAGGGTTTTTATACATAACTTATTTTTTACGTGTTTTTTTAATCGCTTGTGTTATTATTGCAATATTACAGAATTATTTTCTCTCTGACGGTACTTTTGTTATCTTTGGATTAAAACTAACTCAATTTTACGACCATGTCGATTTTAGGATTTTACCATTTCTATGGGTTGCCTTTTATTTTTTTTCGACAGTGAAAGCTATTTTTAAGATTAAGGGAGAATTTTATTTTTCAGAATTACTAATCAGTTTTATTATTGCTTTAGATGCATTTACTCATATTAATGGTTACTATAGTCTCTCATTTTATTTTATATCAGGATATATCTGGTTTGATAAAATAATGCATTTCCTTGAAGGATTGATTTTAATGATTGCTGTCTGGCCAGTAATTTTCCAGTTTGCAAAGGAAAAGATGCCTAGCATTAAGCCATCACTGTGGGCTTATTGGATGACAGCGGGATATGTATCTATTTTCTTTATTTGTTGGGAAATATTTGAACTTTGCATTGATAAAAGTTTTGGGACAAATTTGATCACATCAAGATTTGATACTAACGAAGATCTAGCTGCTGGTTACATTGGAATGGCTCTCGGCGTTTTAATGATCGGTTTATTTCGACTTATCAACAAGTTTTTTCCGGTCAACAGAGCTAAACTGTCCAATTAAATCCTATTTAAAATACTTCATTAATTCAGGCTTGATCTTGAGATAATAATCTTCATTACCATTAAATTTTGTTAACAATGATGCGAGTTTCTGACTTTCAACTTTACCATCAATTTTTTTTACCTCCTGATATTGAACTTGGTAGATACTAAAGCTTGGTGAATCAGTATTTTCAAGTGTACTTGCCGCAAATGAGGTGAGGCTTTGAACTCTTTCATCGTACTTTTTGGAGTTAACGCATTCTTCAAATTTTTTAGCATTTAAACCTAATTTTGATACTACTTTTTTCTCAGTCTCAATATCAAACGGTGATAAATATTTTTTGAAGGATAAGTCCCTATATTCAAAGAATTTTTTTGCCGATTGTTCGCCGGCACAGTAAACAGAGGTATGTTTTTTTATGTCGCCGGTCGTCTGTTTGTCAATCCAAACATAATTTACTTTGCCGGTTTCAACATAATCCCGGAAAAATAAATTGTAGTTTGACTCTTCAATAGAGTTATAGCCATGGAAAGCGGCACAATTTGCGCAGTCCAATCCGCTTGATTCCACAAAGTAGTACTTTGAGCCAGTATTAAATGAAATAGAGGGCTGGGAGTCAATTATAGGCACAACTGAAGTAATGTCACTGACAGATTTAAGACTGTTGAATCTTACGTATCTTGGAAAAGAAGAATAAAGGCCAGCTGCAGTTTTTTGGAAGATCCCTGATGGAATTATTACACCCAATGCAATAACCAAAGAAGCTAAAAGTACTGCAAACGAAGTAATAATCTGTTTATTGATTAGTGTTAGGTTGATCTTCGGTAGGTTCATAAAATTTGTCTTTGCCACTTACGTACAGCAATTTTAGCGTTTCTGAGTCAAAAGAGTTAGGTAGGGGATTGGAAGCCTGCGAAATAAATTTTGCTGGAATATTAACATCATTTTTTCGGTGGTAAGCCTCAAAACCTATCCATAAAAGTAAGGTACCTAATACAATTCCTAAAAATACTATTGAGTTCAATCCAAATCTTAATCTCATGGTTAATTTTGGTTTTTATTTGTAATTTAGTCAAGCTCTAAAAAATAAGAGTTAATCCGATATTTGTATCTTTGCCAGCTCCTCTACAGTTTTTAAGCTTGGATCACTGGCAATTAAAATAAATAATGTATTCCCAGATACTTTAGTTGAGAAATTTAAACCGTAACTTGAGAGAGAATTATTAAATTCAGTAAGTCCGATTCTAGCTTTCTCTTCATTGTCCCAAGAAATAATCATAGAAATAATGTTGTTG
>JAYTAQ010000048.1:0-4834 GCA_043737415.1 bacterium | reverse complement strand
GAGGTATGAGCACTCTAGATAATGGTCCAAAGGATAGAGATCCCAGACTTTGTAATTATGATGATGGGCAAACAAATGAATTTTTTGCCGAAGGATATACCACTCCAGAAGATCCTTCAGAGTCTCAAAGCCCGAGTGGAGTAATCTATCATATGCTAACTACGTCATCATTATGTTTACTTGAGAATATTGCTGCAGATGGTGAAACTCCTAAACTTGGATTCAGAAGATATACCACTGTAATAACATCAGAGACTCTTGATCCTTTTCAAAGTTCCTTTCCTAGATGGATTAATCAAATTCCTCAAGGTAACCTGCAGTCAATAGCTTTAAACTGTTCCCTTTTAACACCATAAATTATTCCAACTATTCAACAGACATATCAATCTCCTGGAGGTCAGGAATAGCACTTTGGTATCTTGACGGCATTGTATTTTTAGGATCATCTAAAGTACTAACATTAATTTTTTCAAAATCATTCCAAACTACGATTGACTCCTTCAGAACAGAGATAATAAAGCTCTCTTTTTTTTTGATTAACTCAAGAAGTTCTTTTTCTGTATAAACTAGTGGATCAATGCTCGGCTCAAAGTCTTCTGCATTTAAAAGTCTTTGCATAGCTGCATTTCGAGTAATAAATCTGTCATCTGATGTTTTTAGAATTATTAATAAATCAATAGCAGAGAACTTTCTTGGATCACCCTTTGCATAACTTCCAAAAACGCATATTTCAATAAGGTTACCATCGTAGATTGCATGTATGCCTGATAGTGATTGTTCTAGACGTTCAATAATTCTTTTATTAAGTTTAATATTATTTGTGCTTGTTTTATGCATATTTCTGCGTCCTCTTGAGTTATATAGTCGTGGGGAGTCTCGAAGTTTCCTGGAATTAAAAATGGATACCTAGCAGTAAAAGTATAGGACTGTAGCTCTGCGATGTCTATATGAATTCCTCTAAATCTGGGATCAACACTTTTTACAATTCCAATTAGGACTCCTAGTCTGTGAAGTTTCGGTGCGGATTTACCGTGGAAAACTATTACTGATTTTAATGCCTTCTCTGCTGCCTGCTCTGACTGGAAGCACGACCATTCGTAATAACCTGATTCAACGCTTTTTTCGGCAGCATGAATATCATGAGTGGCTTGAGAGAGCCAAACTCCAAAACGGTAATGGTTATCGCTGGTTCCTAACATATTATTCTTAACCATTCTAGCGATCTGAAAGTTTACTGCAATGTGCTGATTTTATTACTCATATCTTTGATCTGCTTGAGTTTCAGGGAAGGTTTGACAAGATATAATAAGTGGGCAACAGGCGCAAAAAAACATTCTTCCCATTCGTAATGGAAATTGTTTTCTGCGACCTTCATCTTTAAATGATGCCCTCCAGACTAACTGTGGTACTTCATCTAAGATTAAACTAAGTTGAGATATATCTCTTGAAAGAGCTCCATCGATTAAAACCTCTCTTTTTCCACTTTTTATTATACAAAAAACACGACCATTACCACTGTCAAAGTTTGTTTCAGCAATTGTAACATAATGTGACTCTTGATCATTTTGATTTAGATACAGAAATGTTCGTAGCTACCAGTTACTAAATATAGGCGATAATGAAATATCGTTACTACATTGAGGTGATAGCTTGTTAATTAGCACTTTATTACTATTATTGCTAAAATTCATTAAAGATCTAATTGTGCTTGAACATCCAATACAACCAATTCTTAAAACCCTACCTACCCTTCCCGGTTGCTATATATACAAAGACCGTGATGATACTATCTTGTATGTTGGAAAGGCCAAAAACCTGCGAAAAAGAGTGACTTCATACTTTCAGAATTATCGTAAGTTAACTGCTCGTATACAAATAATGATCGATAATGCTTACGATGTCGAATATCACAGCGTTGATAGCGAGATAGAAGCGTTAATTTTAGAAGCTAGTTTGATAAAGAAATACAAGCCCAGATATAATGTAATGCTAAAAGATGATAAGTCTTATTCTTGGATTAAAATCTCAAAAGATCCCTACCCAATAATCTATAGAACTCGAAGCAATAGTGATAAAAACGCAATATATTTCGGCCCTTTTCCTGATTCACATGCTAGAGATCAAGTTTTGGAATTTCTACGCAAAGAATTTCCTTATCGAACATGTTCATATGCCTTAACTCCTCAAGAATTACAGGAAAGGTCTGAAAGACGAAAAAATGGCGAGATTCTCAGGACTCGCTTATGCACTTATTATCATATTGGAAGGTGTGGCGGACCTTGTGAGGATCAGGTTTCTCAAGATGATTATTTAGATAATATTGAGAGTATTAAAAAATTCCTTCAAAACCGTAAACGAGTTTTGATTAAAGAGTTAGAGAGTAAAATGAAGTATTTTGCAAAGAATCTGGAATTTGAAAAGGCTGGCAGGGTTAAAAAGCAGGTTGACGAAATGAACTATGTTTCACAGCGTTTGATGATAGGTCATGGTGATGACGAGGATGATGTTACCCGCCTAAGTTTCCAGAGATCTCAGAAAGGGCTTGAATTACTGATTAAAACTTTGAAAATTGCGGATTTGAAAGCGATGAACAAGGAAGAGAAAGCGGATTATCTCGATAATTTTCGTATCGAATGCTACGACATATCAAATACTTCAGGAACAAACGCAGTAGGAGCAATGATCGTTTTTGAAGGTGGTATGGCCAAAAAATCGAATTACCGTAAATTCAAAATTAACGTTAAAGATACTCCAGATGATTTTGCTATGATGAATGAGGTCTTAACTCGAAGATTTCGCTATCTAAAGCCAAAAAATGAGCTTGAAGACCTAGAAAAACATAATGACCAAATACTTAAAAAGCTGGATGAGACAGGTGTTTTGAAAGCAAAAGTATTAAAGAGAACTGAAGCCTTTGCTGATCTTGAAGTTTCAGCTAGTTATTATAAAAATGACGAATCCTTCAACTCTGTTCCTGACCTTATCATTATTGATGGTGGAAAGGGTCAGTTGGGCGTAGCAATAAAGGTTTTGCACGATATGAAGTTGGACAATCTGAGAGTTTCCGGCCTTGCGAAAAGACGTGAAGAAATTTACTTGCCGGGCGAAAAAGAGAGCTATCTTTTTGATGAAAAAAAAGAAGCTCTTTTTCTACTTCAGAGAGTTCGGGATGAAACACACCGATTTGGCATTACCTACCACCGAAAGCGACGAAGCAAAGCTATGTTTCAATAAAGTATAATTTAAATCGACTCTATTAATATCTATTTAAATCAAATAATGCCAAAACCATCGCCACTTCACTCTGCAGAATATGGAAATGTAATTAAAGCCTTTGAGCCATACACAATGGCTAGTGCTCGCGCAATTTTTTTAGCTGTAAAGCCTGATCTACCGACTGAAATTGTCAGTAATTCAATTAAAAAACCTATAAATCTTTCTCAAACTATTAGAAAAGCAAAATTAATTATGGATGCATTTAGTCCTCATTTTTTGTCTCCGGATAAATTTAACTTCAGAATTCAAAGTCTAATCGAGTCGGTTTATGAATCTCAGATGGCTGGCGATACAAATAGTAATCAGCAGTCGTTGGTTGAAGGAATATTTGCATTAGCGTCAATGTGGAAAAATAAAAAGGCTCAATCTAAAGCAGTGGAACTTACTAATAATTTAATGGCAAAAATATTTATCTTTACCGACACGGCTCTTTTAAATCTTGGTAATTTTGGTGATGACAACTGCTTTATTCGACCAGTGCAAGAAGAGATGCAACTTGTTCCTACGCTTGCTTTATTTAATACCGTTAAACCAAAAGGCACATCACAATGGGGCAATCAGATTGATAGACTTGCAACTGGTCTAGATACTCAAATTTTGAGAAATACATTAAGAATTACCCTCTCCACCCACCCGAATGCTGTATTGGAAGCACTTGAAAATGAGCTAAATTGCACCATAGAATCATTAGCTTTAAATGAATATTAAATCATGACAACACCAGACATTATTACAATCGAAGAATTACCTCATATTTGGTCATATATAGGGACCTCTCAAAAGGTTATTGCTCAAGCACTTTATCCTAATGTTCTTAGGGAGGTTCAAGCTAGATTCAAGCAACCAATTAAGAAACTGCCTTTCTTTAAAAAAAACGTTGTTCATGCCGAACTGGTATTGGATACTATTAAACCGTTTTTTACCCTTGATGCAATCAGCAAAAGGATGAAAATAGTTGAAGAGGTGCTTTCAGAATTAATCCCTATTAGTGAACAGAATTTTTATTCAAAAATCTATCGAACACTGTTATTTCAACGTAATGCTGACAGCAATCCTGAGAGGGGGATTAGATCAGCGGCGAGATTGATAGAAGGTGTTTTTATTCAAACAGATACTGTGATTGATGAGTTAAAAGGAAATACAGCATTCGTGAATCTTGGAAATAATGTTGTCTCAGCAGCAATCGCTAAAGCAAGCATGGCGCCACTACCTGTAAATTCACTAACTTATGCATTTTCACGAGGTGATAGTCAGGTTGTAGACAGTCTCGCTTCTCCTTGGAATCCCTACTATCACCGTCTCCCAGCTATATTTGAAGTTGTGCTCCTCCACCAGGTTGCTCACGATATGATAAGAGATTTTAGACCCTTAAATAATGCTTTATTCCAGTCATTCGCCGAAGCATTGGGTAATACTTCTGTTTTACTTACTTCAGAGAGATATGTCGCATTGGGAACAACTATTTGAGATATGTGTTTTTTGTAGTATACTTCTCTTGTCCTTAAAGACTCTAGGTTTTATGTGGGTTTACAGACCATTCGCTACCCTGTAGATAGCA
>JAYTAQ010000047.1:0-1894 GCA_043737415.1 bacterium | reverse complement strand
GAAAGAAACCTTTTCGCAACCAATTGATCTTAAATGTAATATTGAGAAAATGGCTAAAAAAAGATTAGAGAAGCTCAAAGACATCTTTGCAGAACAGTACTTGACCAAATATTTAGTATTTGGGCTACTTTAAAATATTTGTATAATGAGTAATACCAAAAAAGATGGTGGTGAGCAAGTGAACGAAAGGACTTGCTTCGTAATTATGCCGATATCTGATACCGGCGTTTACCCACAAGGGCATTTCAAAAGAGTGTATGATTACCTTATAAAGCCGGCTTGTATTGAAGCTGGCTTTACACCGATTAGAGCAGATGACATTAAAGGTACAAATGCCATTGTAATTGATATTTTACGTCGTATTATAAGTTCAGATATGGCGATTTGTGATTTGAGTGCCAAGAACCCAAATGTATTGTACGAACTTGGCGTTAGACAATCATTTGATTTACCCGTTACTTTCATCAGAGACGAGTTGACAGAGAGAATCTTTGATATACAGGGATTTAGGGACACCGCCTATCCAAGTAGTTTAAGGATTGATGAAGTAGAAACAGCTATTTCTTCAATTGCATCGAATATTAGGGAGACGTTCGAGAACAAAGGAAACGATATTAATTCTATTGTTGAATTGCTTGGAATAAGCAAAGCTGTTGTAAAAGACCCAATAACTCTTTCAGGAGAAAGTACAATCTTGTTAGCTGCCCTGAATGAAATACAGGGAAAGCTTAACAAGCTAACTCAGAATACTCACACAATACAACCAGCATCATCTATATTTTTGGAAGGTCAATTGGAAGAGTCTTCTTTTAATCATAGATGGGAAAGCCCTGATTATGTCATTGTAAATACTGATCAATTAAAAATAGGTGATACGGTAGAGCACAGAAAGTTCGGTACAGGAAATATAAAGTCAATTGGTGGTAATGGCCATCAAAAAAAGGCTGTAGTACAATTCATTCCTATGGGAATGAAGACTTTGTTTCTCTCACTCGCTAACTTAAAAGTTAGAGAAAGTGAATAAAGTTGATGTGAGTATATAAGTAATTTGTGAATAATTAAGTAAGTAAGATTTAATTTTTTATGTAAGTTAGAAAGCTAAACACATAATCAATGCTGAAAGAACTGTTTGACAGAATAAAAGAATATATATCTGTTATTGCACTTGTCCCTTTAATGCTTGGCGGATTATGGCAAGTTATTTCGCTATCTATAATATCACCCTCCTATGTAAGGTTCTTTTCTGTGTCTCAACAAATAGCGGATGGGTTACTATTAGCCCCTGTTTTATTCTTCTCATATATAATGTACCTTGTTTTTAGGAGTATTTCAAACTTTGTTCACAAATCACTTTCGAATGGATCGATTTCGCCTATAAAAATTCAAATCATTACATTATTATCATTTTTACCTCTTTTTGGAATAATAAGCCATGATTTTTATGTACACGGTTTAGATGGTCAAATTTCTTTACTACACTTATTTAAGTGGATTATAATAGCTTTCGTAGCCTTACTCTCGTCGGTAGTCAATGCTCATCTAAATTTACATGTTACTGCTTCTAAAGACTTAACAGAAACGAGTAAGAAATTGCATGATTTTAGTTTAGTAACTACGAAAATAGCTGTAATAGTGTTTTTAGTTTTTATTACAATACAATTATTAGAATTTACGATCAGAATAGGTATTTCTTATGGCTTGCCTGAAAATAATATAAATTCTGAGCATTTGATATCAAAATACAAGATTGATAATAAGCTGACGAAAAAAGATAGTGTAAAGGTGTTGTATCTAAATGATAAGTACGTTTTTATAAAAAATAAGGGCTTTGTTGCATGGCTCCTGCCGGGTAGATCTTAATGCATAAAAAAGCACCGGAAAAGCGAACTTTGAG
>JAYTAQ010000046.1:0-1922 GCA_043737415.1 bacterium | reverse complement strand
CCTATTAATTTCTGGAATTCGCCATAAACCATTTTTGGTGCGACATTCTGATTCTCAACTTATTTAAGCTTAATCTAATCTCAAGGTTACTTTTAGATCTTTTCTGAAGATCATAGTCTCTTTTTTTAGGTAAATTTAAAGCAATGAAAAATTATACAAAAGCAACAATTAAATATATTGGAAAGCATATCCGCAAGGAGTGGAAACTCTTTGTACTTGTAATATTAGGAGTTTCGATAGATAAATTTTTTGGGACTATTACACCAATTTATTACAAAAATCTTGTTGATGCTATTTCAATGGGTAACCCTGAACTCTCTGCATTGTACGGTATATTAGGGAGTATTCTTATCGTTAAATTATTAGGATGGGCAGGTAGGCGTTTCTTTGATTTTGTCTTAAACCGGTTTGAACCGAAGGTGATGATGGCTATGCAGGAAGAAAATTATGAGTATGTCCAAAGACATTCTTACGATTTTTTCACTAATAATTTTGGAGGATCGTTGATCAAAAAAATTAATCGGATGACCAATGCATTCGAGAGGCTGACTGACTCATTCGTATTCAATCTTTACCCTCTAATTTTTCAAGTAGTGGTTTCGCTTTGGATATTATTTTTTGTGAATAGAGTTCTTACTTATATACTAGCTGTATGGATGGTATTTTTTATCGTTATTAATTACTTTATTGCTAAATTCAAACAGAAGTATAACGATCAGATGAACGATATGGACAGCAAAATGGGTGCTGTCTTGGCTGATACAATAACTAATAACTACAACATCAGTTTATTTGCCACTCACAAACGAGAAGGTGAGAATTACAGCAAATTAGCAAACCAGTGGCGTAAAATTTTTAATAATGGCTGGAACCTTGGCGCTGTATGCGATAGCATTCTTGGACTTACTATGATCTTTCTTGAAATCGCAATATTTTACTTCGCTTTAAGATTCTGGAAGCAGGGATTATTGACAATAGGTGACTTTATCTTAATTCAGGGGCTTTTATCTCGAATATTAGATTCACTTTGGGGCATTGGAAAAATTATCCGTGATATTGGACGTGGAATGTCTGACGCAAGGGAAATGGTTGAAATTCTGGAAACTCCTCATGAGATTGTTGATGCTGAAAATGCAAAAAATATTATTGTAGAAAGAGGTGATATTGAAATCAAAAATCTAAATTTTCAATACGCAAAAAGCAAAGCGGTTTTTGATAATTTTAGTTTAAAAATTGAATCGGGTAAAAGAATTGCTCTTGTATCTAAATCAGGTGGTGGCAAGTCGACATTAGTTAAACTACTCCTTCGTTTTTATAATATTCCTAAAAATTCAATATTTATTGATGGTCAGGATATCATGGAGGTTACCCAAGACAGCCTTAGAAGACAGATATCACTTGTACCTCAAGATCCAATATTATTCCATAGATCTTTAGCTGAAAATATTGCTTACGGGAGACCTGAATCAACTATGGAAGAGATTATTGAGGCATCTAAAAAAGCTAACTGTCATGAGTTTATTACAAATTTAGTCGAGGGTTATAATACCCATGTTGGAGAGCGAGGAATAAAGCTTTCAGGTGGCGAAAGACAGAGAGTAGCTATTGCACGCGCAATCCTTGAAGATGCTCCAATTCTTATTTTAGATGAAGCGACTAGTGCTTTGGATTCTGAATCAGAAAAATTGATACAGGAAGCTCTTCAGGAGTTAATGAAAAAGAAAACTACGATTGCTATTGCTCATAGATTATCAACAATAAGTCAGATGGATGAGATTATCGTTATGGATAAGGGAAAGATAGCTGAACGAGGCAAACATATCGACCTAATTCTTAATGGTTCAAGTAAGTATAAAAAGCTGTGGGATATTCAGGCTGGTGGTTTTACTAATTAAGACCAAGATAAACATTAACAATTGGAA
>JAYTAQ010000045.1:0-4975 GCA_043737415.1 bacterium | reverse complement strand
AATTCTCCAAGCCTATAAAATCATTTAGTGAACTCAATATACTTTAGTCTAAAACAAGGACTTTTTCACTTTTTGTACACTAGAATTTTAAAGCGTGTGCTTTTTTTAAACGATCCAGAATCTGTTCATGATAACATGGTAAAAATTGGAATTAGTCTTGGAAAATATAAACCTTTACGCATAGTTACCGCTCTAGCTTTTGACTATAAACACTCCATGCTTGAACAAAATATATTAGGAATACATTTCGTAAACCCAGTTGGTCTTTCTGCCGGTTTTGATAAAAATGCGGAACTGACTGATATCTTACCTTCTATTGGATTCGGATTTGAAGAAGTTGGATCCATTACTGGTGAGCCTTGTGATGGAAATCCGAAGCCAAGATTATGGAGGTTAAAAAAGTCAAAAAGCTTGCTGGTCAATTACGGATTAAAAAACGAGGGAGCCAGTGTACTGTCAGAAAAACTCTCATTAAAAACCTTTAAAGTTCCAGTAGGGATAAGCATAGCTAAAACAAACTCGCATGAGACTTGCGATCCTGCAATAGGTGTCGAAGACTACGTAAAAGTATACAAAGCCTTCAAAAATATCGGTGATTATTACATTATAAACATAAGTTGCCCGAACACTTTTGGTGGTCAACCTTTTACTGACTGTTCACTTCTAGAAATGCTACTTAGCGAAATTGATTTATTACCCAAAACTAAACCTGTTTTTATAAAACTTTCGCCCGATCTTTTAATGGCTCAAATCGATGATATTCTGAATGTAGTGAGTAAGCATTCTATAGATGGTTTTGTTGTTTCTAATCTAACTAAAAATCGTCAGAATTCAAAATTAATTGATTCAAATATCCCTGTAGTAGGTGGTTTTAGTGGAAAAGTTGTTGAAGATTTATCCAATGATCTCATTAAGTATATTTACTCCAAATACAAAGAAAAATACGTAATTATCGGGGTAGGTGGGGTCTTTAGCGCTGATGATGCGTTTAAAAAGATAAAATCTGGAGCTTCGTTAATTCAAATTATTACAGGTATGGTATTTGAGGGACCACAGGTTATAGGAAATATAAATCATGGACTTGTAAAGCTTTTAAAGAAAAATGGTTACCATAATATTTCCGAGGCTGTTGGCGCAGATTTATAGAAATATTTTGATTACAGAATTATTGAACTCACGCTTCCTAGAGTCAAAGCCGAAGCCTCAATGACCCATTATCTTTAAACTTTTGAAATATGCCTTCCTAATCTCTTCAACTACAATAATAGTTGATGCCATCAATAGGCTGTATAGCCAAATAGATGGATCCACAGGTACTGTATGGAGTAGTTTTTGCATGATTGGAGAGTAGACTGCAAATAACAACAAAAACACTTCAATCACTACAGCGGCAATTATAAATTTATTTGTGAAAATCCCAAACTTGAAGATTGATTCAGTCTCGCTTCTGGCATTAAATGCGTTAAACCACTGGAACATAGCCATTGTGATAAGCATGCAGGTCCTGGTGTAATCAATTGGATTATTCGATATGTTCACCTGGAAAATCAGAACTGATCCAACCGACATAACTAATGCCATTATTACAACTCTAGATATTATTAAACCGTCGAGAATATTTTTTTTATATCTTTCAGGTTTAAATTTCATAATTCCATCCTGTTTGCCTTCAAGTGCAACAGCACAGACAAGAAATCCATCTGTTATTAAATTTAACCACAAAATTTGTACAGCAAGCAGAGGCAAAGGCAAGCCGACAAGAATTGTTATAAATATTGTTAAAACTCCTCCAAAAGAAGTAGCAAAAAGGTAAGTGACTACCTTTTTTAAATTCTCGTAAACAACACGTCCTTCCTCTATACCTTTTACAATCGTCGAAAACTTATTGTCCAGTAAAATCATATCTGCTGCCTCCTTTGCAGCATCAGTGCCGTTTTCACCCATTGCTATGCCTATATCAGCCTTGACCAGTGCTGGAGCATCATTTACTCCGTCACCCGTCATAGCTACTATTTTTTTTAATTGGTTAAAGCAATCAACTAGCCTAACTTTATCCATTGGAGTAGCTCTAGCAACTACAGTAAGCTTGTCTAACGAAGCAATAATTTCTTCGTCGCTCTTCCCCTGGAATTCAGCAGCATCTAGAGAAATATCTCCTTTTTTGCTAATTCCGGCTTGTCTAGCTATATTTTTGGCAGTCTCAACATGGTCACCGGTTATCATTACAACTTTAATACCACTTTGTATACATTTATTAATTGCATCGTAGGCATCGCTTCTTATTGGATCGGTGAATACCAAAAGGCCGTTTAAATCCAGATCATTTATATCTTCATGCTTTATAGATGTAGTTTGAGTGAACTTTGAAGCCAGAAGTATAATTCTCAATCCTTGTGAAGCTAATCTATTGATCTGATCCTGAATAAGATGAGGGTCGTCTATGTCACCCAAATTACATTTACTAATTAATACATCAAAAGCTCCCTTAACTACAATTATATTTTCGTTTTCGTTAAACGAGTTTAGAGTAATATGATATTTATAATCGCTATCGAAAGGGATGTCGTCTATTCTTTTATGGGTAGAATTAATTTCTTCTAAATCAAGATTACTTTCTTTCGCATATTTTAATAAGGCTATGTCAAGCAAATCACCTGATTCAACTAAACTAGAGATATTTGCATCATTACAAAGTACGCAAAGTTTTATAAAGTGATTGTCTTTGTAGTTTTGAATTAGTTTTCCCGATTTGAAAACATATGTATCAGAAAGAGAAATCTTGCCTTCAGTAATGGTTCCGGTCTTGTCTGTACATATTACGTCTACACTTGCCAAGGTAGAGGCTGAAGGAAGATTTTTTATAACAGCATTTTGTTTACTCATTCTGTAGATCCCGACAGCCAGAGTTACGGTTACTACAACCGGAAGACCTTCGGGAATACTTGAAACACCCATAGACACAGCAGCCTTAAAAATCTCTATAAATGAATACCCACGCAACAAGCCAGCCACAAAAAGAGTTAAAGCTGCAATAAATACAATCATTATTATTTTGTGAGTAAGAACTTTGAAGTTTGCCTCTAATGGTGTCTTATCGCTAGATTTCTTTGAAACAAGGCTCGTAATTTTACCAATTTCTGTACCCATTCCAGTACCCTCAACCACAAATATACCACGGCCATTTGTGACTATGGAGCTCATATAAACCTTGTTTTCACTTTCATCTTTTAATACAGGATAGGACTCCCCGGTTAACTGTGATTCATTAATTTGTAAGTTTTTGTGCTCAATAATGATTCCATCTGCAGGTACTTTATCACCTGCTTCTAAAATCACGATGTCGCCAGGGACGATGTCCTCTGCATCAATAACGCTGATACTTCCATCACGGTAAACCTTAGATTTTAAGGATATTAACTTTCGGATTGAATCAACAGCATGCTCGGCTTTCCGTTCCTGGAAAAAACCGATAAGGCAATTCATAATAATAACAAACGAAATTACTACAGCTTCCACAATCTCGCCAACAATAAATGTAATTAAAGAGATGAAAAGCAGCACCAATATTAAAGGATTAAAAAACTGCTTCAATAATTGATATAGTACTGATTTCTTCTGGGTGTCACGAAGCTTATTTTTTCCAAATTGAGAGAGTTTCTCATTTGCTTGCTCTGTTGTAAGTCCTGATTGGGCTTTATTCATGGGCAGTTTTTAAAAAACTAAACAATACTGATCCATAATAGGGTAATTTTGCGCAGAATTGTACCCTAAATAACCAGAAGCTTAACCTAAATCATCTGACTGTCGATTAAGACGATCAGAATCTAAGCAAGAGGAATATTACTTAAAAGGTCAAAAAATAAAGATAAAAACAAAAAAATAAGATGAAGAAAAAAATGTGATAAGTCACTAGGTTTATTAGAAATAGAGGAGCTTTATCATTATGAGCTGTATTGTAACCAATTGAATCCAATGTATTATGTTGACATATACTTGACTAATCAAGTATAATTTTTAGCTATGAAACAAATAAGCAATAATTTAAATTTTTTCTTAAATATTACTCGACTGCAGGCGGTGATGACGCGCAGCTTTGAGAGTAGGTTGGGCGGACTTGGTTACAATGAGTTTATTATCCTTTATCACCTAGGTCAGGCACCGGACGAGAAGATGCGTAGAATTGATCTTGCTAATAAATTAGGAATGACAGCTTCCGGTATCACTAGACTTCTGCTTCCAATGGAGAAAATCGGATATATTTCTAAAGAGTTAAATGCTCTGGATGCTCGAGTAAGTCTTGTCATGTTAGCGCCAGGCGGAAAACAGAGGCTAATTGATAGATTAGAAGATGTTGAGATTCTTGTTGAGGAGCTTATCCCAAAGGAGAAATCTAAAAATATAGAAGAATTTTCTAAATTGCTGGTTGATGTCGGTAGGATAATGGCTTATTAATTAACCTATTTTTTAATAAAATTAAAAGGTCTTAGGGTTTCCTAAGACCTTTTATAGTGTTCAATAAATTTTATTCATACCTAAGGGCATCAATTGGATTTAATCGAGCGGCCTTAATGGCTGGATACATTCCAAATACTAATCCAACAAAGCTTGAAACTCCTACAGCAAGAGAAATTGCACTTGAGGTAATAATTGGTGTAAAGCCGAGTAGAGGAGCAAGCGCCTTTCCAATCCCGAATCCTAAAGCTATTCCAAGTAAACCTCCGGTTAAAGTCAAAAGCACTGCTTCAATCATAAATTGTGTTAACACAGCTGTAGTAGTTGCTCCAACTGCTTTTCTCAAACCTATTTCTCGAGTTCGCTCTGTAACAGAAACTAGCATAATATTCATAATTCCGATTCCGCCTACTACAAGGGATATCGCAGCAATTCCAGCAAGTAAGGAAGTTAATAAAGTCGTAATCTGAAGTACTGTAGAAAGAAGATCTTTTTAGAAGAACATCTTCTATATCTGATTTTG
>JAYTAQ010000044.1:0-1944 GCA_043737415.1 bacterium | reverse complement strand
GAAAAATTACTGTTATAATTTATTAATTACAACTTTAACTGGTATTATCTAATCATAAAATGCATTATAGGATTAAGAAAATAAAAAGAGAGCATTCCACTATAAAGGATCTTATTCCCCTTTTGACTAAAATCACTGCATTGCAGGAGGTTAGAAGCATCATTCCAGGCAGAATTAAGCCTATCGTAGGTAATTACCCTATTCCAGTGCTGGAATTGAAGGCTATGACTCTTTCTGGGTTCAAATGCAGTGTAAAGTCTTCTAGAGCAGTTCAGGAAATTTTTGTAGTTACGGATGAAGTAGAGAAGGTTATAGGACTACTTAAAAAGATGAAACTTTTAACAAGCTGATTAAGATTATTTAACCTGACTCTCATCTGAGCTTTTTTTGTCTGTTTGGACTGTCTATCTCGCCATTTGATAAGTCATAGTTTGTAAAAGGAAATATTGCTCCAACAATCATCTGGTAGTTTTCAGTAATTGGCCAATTTGACATAGAATGTGAGACTAAGCGCTTAGGATCTTCAGGTACAATGTCAGCGGACATTATTTGTAAGCTTTTAACTATCGACTCAATTTCACTTTGTTTTACTTGAGTTCCGATATAAACCGTAATTGGGGTATTGTCCACGCAGGCTATCAATACCCTACGGCTTCTTTCTGGAAGGTAAACTGCATCATCAATTGGAGCAGGTTTATCATCATCTTCCCCAAGCATCCTAAGTTTTTTCCTCCCATATCTGGTGTCAACAATAAGATTCGACCTGACGAATCGAGAACCTGGAGGGTGTACAAATGCCATTAAAACACGGCTTTGTGGGCTATACAATATATCATTACTAATTTCATCTTTTGGTGTTTGTGGGAGTTCAATTCTAGAGAAACCATTTTCAAAAGCATAATAGAGTAAAACACCTTCTTCAGTCGGTTTTACACAAAATCCAATTCCCCCACCTACAGTTTTCTGGGGTAATTGTCTGCTTAGATAACCTTCAAGTCGAAGTCTATCACCACCAGCGTATTCAGTAACACTTTCAGGAAATAATCCTGCAACCCATGACTCTCTAGCGCTTGGATAATAAACTGGAAATTGACCATCTAGACTCGTTACACAGCTTCTAATTCCTCCTGGAATAATAACATCTGATAATTGATGAAATTGTGCATACATATGTACGATTATAGCCTATGAACGATGTAATGTGATATTAATTCTATTTCTCGTATTTAATTCTTAATTGTTACTTGATTTTATTGATCAACCTGATCAAGAAGGTGAAAAGGATGCGGACTTTTAATCAGCTTCAACATAATCTCTATCATCATCGTAATCAAAATTTATAGATTTAATTTCGTTTGCAGATTCAGAAATTCGTGGTAAAACGCAGAACGAATCAATTTCCTTGAAATGTTCCATTTTTGCCTTACTAGAATTTGTTGGTTTAATGAACAACTTTTTTTCAAGAATCTTAACCATTTGGTCTTCATAACTATCCTTTGTAAAGACTTTTTTCCGATAATCAGCCAAGTACATGCAGGTAGCGCTGTAAGCGAATAAATCTGCTAGTTGCTCTTCAATGTCATGATTATTTTTGGTTACAAAAGAGAGAGAGGTAAGAGTTTTCTGCATCTGTTTATAATCAACCTGCAAGTCTTTGCATTCTGGAGACAAAAATTCAGAAAAAGAGTTTAAATAATATCGATCTTTATCCGAGTGAGCTGATTCAATAATAATGTGACCGTAAACATTGGGCATAGTTAGTAAAAGATTGATAAAGTTAA
This sequence comes from bacterium, assembly GCA_043737415.1. Classification (GTDB taxonomy): domain Bacteria; phylum Patescibacteriota; class Dojkabacteria; order JAOAGR01; family JAOAGR01; genus JAYTAQ01. The sequence goes on along the minus strand of JAYTAQ010000044.1, from coordinate 163 downwards.
GCATAATTTGCCTTGAAGTCTCTTTAATAACCTTGATGTAATCCCATCCAGCATCAACAGCACTGGCTTTATCAACAACAATGGGAAAAATAATGATTTGAGCCTTGCTCAGAAAGTCCAATAAGTCGGCCATAAATAAGTTTTTCAATTCAGGTTTATCTTT
>JAYTAQ010000043.1:0-1946 GCA_043737415.1 bacterium | reverse complement strand
ACCACAAATGAGGAAAAATTTAATGAACAGAGATATTGTACATTATAGGAGTTATTTGTCAATAAATCATAAATTTCTTCCATCGTAACGCAAAAATTAATTTGTACAATCAATTTGATTAGTTATTCCGTTTTAAGCCCTATTTGGTAAGATAAAGACATGAAAGAAGCATTGAAATGGGTAAAACAAAATCATGACGAGATATTAGGCAATATACAGTCTTTGCTAAAAATACCGTCAATTAGTGCACAAAAAGATAACGCTGAGGATGTTTTGAAGGCTGCTCAATGGGTAAAATCAAATTTTGAGCGAATCGGACTTGAAACTAAATTATTACAAACGCCAGGCTATCCGGTTGTATTTGCATCAACAAAAAATGATCCAACAAAACCTACAGTTCTTTGTTATTTCCATTATGACGTTCAGCCCGCGGGTGAGGAGTCTTTATGGCAATATGGTGCCTTTGAACCGACTGTGTTTGATAATAAAGTTTACTCCAGGGGTTCAACAGATGACAAGATGCAAGGGTTAATTCACACTATAGCACTAGAAGCTATGTTAAATTCTGGAAATGAACTCCCTGTTAACTTCAAGTTCTGTATCGAAGGAGAAGAAGAAATATCTTCGCCAAACGTAGGTAAAGTACTAGAAGATCATAAGGATCTTTTTGATTGTGACTATGTATTGATCTCTGACGGACCCATGGTTTCTCCAGATATGCCGAGTATAGAGGTTGGGGCTCGAGGCATAGTGTATACCCAAATAAGGATATCAGTTGGCACAAAGGATTTACACTCTGGCCAGTTCGGAGGTTATGTTAAAAACGCAAATTTTGAATTAGCCAAAATTTTATCAAAACTAAAAGACGACGATGGGAAGATTTGCATTCCAGGATTTTACGATGGAATTTTATTACCAAGTCCTGAAGAACTAAAAAGCTGGAGTGAAATTAATAAAACCGAAGAAGAGTACCAGACTGATGCAGGAGTTTATGCCCTTGATAAAGGAGAGATAGGGTACTCACTACTAGAAAGAAACTGGTCTCGACCTACCCTTGATATAAACGGCATTTGGGGAGGAGCTACTGGTGAAGGAGCAAAAACAGTAATACCGTTTGAGGCAAGAGCAAAGTTAAGCATGAGGCTTGTGCCTGGCCAAGAGACTGACGATATTATTATTAAATTTGAACAATTCTTGAAAACATTTGAAAGCACAGGCTTAAAGGTAGATGTTGAATTTACACATTCAGCGCCTGCATTTCTAGCTTCACCCGATGATTCAGTCTTTGAAAAAGCAAGGTTAGCCTACGAAGAGGTTTATGGTGTCAAAGCTCTACTTCTTAGAACGGGTGGGTCAATTGGACTTCTCGCCGATATAAAAAGATTATTTAATAAGCCCATTTTGCTGATGAACTTCGGATCACCTGATGAAAACATGCACGCTCCAAATGAATTTATGCGCCTCTCTAATTTTTGGAAAGGTATTGAAGTTAGCTTGAGACTATGGGAGAAGTTTCGTTAATTTCATAATAAAAGAAGGAGGGTCAAACCCTCCTTCTTTGTAGCATTAACATTTTCTTAGAGAGATGGGTGGAATGAATTTTTTTGCTCTAATATAGAAACAAGCGAATAAAATGCTTCTTTAAATCTCATATCCAGTTTATAATTGGTTAAAAGAGAAGTTAGCTCTCTGTAGTCAACAAATCTACCTTTAATCTTATCTTCAATTATAGATTTATAGTCTGTATTTAGATTTATGCACAAAATATAACCATCAACTTCTTGATGATCAGGGTTTGATTCTAAACAATAGGCCTCGCTTAAATCATCTTTTGAACACAAAATGTTAGTAGCTTTTTCTACTTCTTTGATAGCTGAGTTTAGGTTATTTGACTCTATAGATACTTTTTGCAAGTCAATAGTAGTATTAGTCTGGTCAAAATCTTT
>JAYTAQ010000042.1:0-4992 GCA_043737415.1 bacterium | reverse complement strand
CAAATCTGTATTTTGATTCAAAAAAAATAGGTTTGTATCCTAAATCGAGAACTGGAAAACCATTAGTTAGACGCTGTCCTGGAGGTAATCTATTTATTTGCTTCTCATTTGATTCAGTAAAATCATCGGTAGATTCGGTTTGGGCTTTTTTTTGCTTCCCAATTCGCGCAACAGTCTCTTTTGCTTTTACATACGCTTCATTTAATTTTCCCATTCTTTATTGTAAAGCATGGTTAAAACTTAATCCAGTTAATTAACAAGATTAACTTAATTTGCAAAGGTAAAAAACAGTAGAAATTCCGGATTCTAGCTTTATTAGCCTAATATTAACTAATATTTTCTAACTCTAAAAACGGAAGTCTCATTACATAATTAAAATATTTCAAACTATGTAAAGTCAAAAGCTCACCACCCAGACTATCCCCCACTTTAAATAAATGATGAATGTAATATTTTTCGTAGTCAGAAGCAATTGATTTTAAATTTGGATCAAGTACAGAAAAATCTTTCTTGTGCTTGGCGTTCAAAATTCTTACGGGACCTTCAGAAGTGTAGCAAAGTCCATGACGGCCATTTCTTGATGGAATAACACAATCAAATAAATCGTAGCCTAACTTTATCAATACCTCCATGTTTTCAGGTGTACCCATTCCCATGGCATATCTTGGCTTGTTTTCTGGTAGAATCGAGGCTACATACTCCATAATATTATAAAGTACATCCTTTTGGTCATTATTAATCGCCCATCCTCCAAATCCATAGCCATCAAAACCCTCTTTGACTAATTCATCTGTACAAAATTTCCTTAAATCATAATCTATTCCACCTTGTATTACGCAGAATAACTGAGGTCTTATACCCTCCTCATTCCAGCCTGGAAAGCCGTATTTCTTAAGGTTCTCAATGAATCGTATTTTGCATCGTTTCGCCCACTCGATAGTTCTGTAAACAGAGCGTTTAAGCTCCTTTGTATCTGTATAATGTCTGCAGTCATCAAGAGTTATCATTATGTCAGATCCAAGATTAAACTGGATGTCCATTGCCTTTTCTGGAGTTAACTCAAGCTTATCCCCATTAACCGGATTATTAAAGAATGCACCATCATCAGTTACTTTACCTTTCAGACTTTTAGCACCGTGTATCAATGAAAATACCTGGAATCCACCGCTGTCTGTAAGTATTGGTCGATCCCATTTCATAAATTTATGAACTCCTCCCATCTCCTTGATAAATTCATCGCCAGGATAAGACCGCATATGATAAGTATTTGTCAGAATAAACTGTATCTCATCGTTTTTTCTAAGCTCGGCAGCATCTGTACAGTTTTCTAGTTCAGACTGACCACTCAAATTGTTCACTTCGTGAGGTGCTATATTTCTAATAAGTCCTCTAGTGGCATCAGGCCCAAAAGCAGGAGTAAAAATATCACCATGAACAGTTGAGATTTTACCTAATCTTAGCCTCCCTTTTTTTTCTAAAATTTCGAACATATAGTGAAAGGATTATACAATGTGGGGTATTTTATTACGAATTAAACTATCGTTGTATCAGTTTTACCAATGTTTTAATAAATTGTATCATTACTCTATATGAAATTAGCAACATTGATAATGGCAGCAGGCTTTGGAAAACGAATGAATTCGGATATTCCAAAAGTTCTTCACCTCGTGCATTCAAAACCGATGGTTAATTACTGTATTGAATTGGGAAAAAGACTAGGATCAACTAAACTTATACTCATTGTAGGCTATAAAAAAGAAATTGTGATCAAGGCTACTCAAGGATACAATGTGGAATATGCTGTCCAGGAACCGCAGCTGGGAACTGGCCATGCTGTAATGTCTGCGGAAGAAAGCTTAGACGGTTTTGAGGGAGATATTTTAGTTTTATCCGGGGATGTACCATTGCTTCGAGATGAGACGATCATTGAATTGTTAAAAACACATCGAGAAAATAATGCAGTTGCTACAGTTCTTACAGCCAAAGCATCCAATCCTTTTAATTATGGTCGAGTAGTAAGGGATTCTGAAGGTTTCGTTGTTAAAATCGTTGAAGAAAAAGATGCAACAGAAGAGGAAAGAAAGATTAATGAGATTAATTCTGGAATTTATGTATTCAATAAGACAAAGTTATTTGAAGCTTTGCATCTGATCAAATCAAGCCCAGTAACAAATGAGTATTATTTAACAACTGTTTTTGATTTATATACTGAGAATCACCAAAAAGTTTGCGCTGTGATTGCTGACAATGCTGATGAAATTCTTGGAGTGAATACTGCTGAGCAGCTACAGAAAATTGAGAGTCTTGTACAAAAAAATTAATTCAGACTATCGATTCCCAGAAAGATATCAATTTTATTTGTCATTACCTTGAGAATCCCGTGCTCCAGCTCAATTTCGGCAACTCTGCCATTTATTTCGTGGATGACAATTTTATCTTTAATTATTGAGATAAAATTTGTATGCATAGGAATTATATCGAACTTTCCTTTTTCATTAAAAGAAGTAACTCCAGAAATGAACCCTTCATAAAGTATTGACTCATTGTTTCTTACTAGTAGATATAATTTATTTTTCCCTATTTCAGGCGTTTCAGTCATTATTTTAAGTCCATACTGACATGCCGGACATTCGTTCAGCTTGTCCTTTATTTATTTCGAACTTCTTAATCTTCTTTTTCTCCCATCCTAATTTTGATGAGGATTTATCAATATTTATCAACGCTTCTTCCATCGCGTTTATTCTTGATGCATGTCTTGCTAGCTGTGACTCGTTAAACGTTTGTTTGAATAGTGATGTAAAAACCTGAGTCTCAAAAAACTGCATTATTTTCTCTACCGATGGCTCAAATAAAAAATATGTAGCTTTTTTATTTTTATCCTGCTCTGTCTCCAGCTCCGAAAATGGGTTTTCTCCTGACAAATTAGCTTTAACAGCGTTCTGGTTGACAATACTTTCAAACTTTCCATAAAAAACGTCAATTTTTGAATAATTAACAATGTAATACCCAATTCGTTTCATATCTTCAGGTTTTACAATATTGTCAGAAATCTCAAGATAAATAATTGGTTTCCCAATACCAGATTCTTTATACATTTGCCTACCAATTCTACCCAAAATCATGATGTCTGTTTCGGTTTTCCTGACGTGGTTTGCAAAGGCATTGAATACTTTTAGTGTAACGTCACCAAGCATTTTTTCGTTTGAAGATATAAATATAGAAATACTTTTCCCATTTTTAGGCAAAAGAGTAAGCAGAGATATATCTTCCTTACTTTTATTCGTTGACATCTGATCTTTCAGGTATTGATCGTATGATTTCTTTACGTCATAAAAAACTTCGGCAAGACTTTCCAGGAATTCACGGGTTTTGATAACTGCAGAGTGGATTTTCTGCATTCTCATTACTGATATCTCTTGGTATGCCTGAGAAATTACTTTAAGCGTGCTAACAAGTTCTATTTCGCTACTTAAATCCTGTTTGTTTTGCATTGTTAGTCTTACCTACAATCTAAGAATAAATAATCCGATTACTAATCCAGCAGCGATAATTGCTACAGTAATTAGTGTATTAATCAAGATACCCACTTGAATAAGCCTTCCAGCAAGGGGATTTCGACCAAGAGCCTCTATTCCTGATCTCGCAATTTTTCCGAACGACACAAAGCCAAAAGCGAAAGATAATATTACGACAAGTCCTGCCATGATATACCTAAATACTACAATTGGCTCCTCAGTGCTTGCAATAGCTGAAAGTTTAAAAATATCAGTTAAACTTGATCTGGTATTAGAAGCTTTTGACGCGTAATAATGGATATTTATTGAGATATTTATTAATTGCTCAGTGGCAGAACTTTGCGAATCAAAGTCTTCTAAAGCGCTTCCCAGAACGTATCCGGACTTTGTAGCCTTCATACCAACTCCTTTTGTTCCAGAAGAAGTTATTAAATCTCCTTTACGAATATCTCCGTTTGATCTTGATAAATTCACAAGAGCAGTACCCGATTGTATTACTGGGTATTTTTTTGCTGATTTACTTGTGTCATCTGTATCTGTTACATTTATTGATACGGCTGGGTTTTGAGATACAACTCCTGCTATACCAGTGTCGTATTCTTTGCTTGAAATTAGAAATCCACCTGAAGAGGTAACTACAATATCGCCATTTTTTGCATTGTTATCAAGAATCGGAACATTTGAAGCAATACCAAACGATATATCTTCCGCGTTAGAAACGCTTCCTACAGAGTAAATAAACAGAACCAGTGGTAAAAGAATTGTAAGAAAAACTGATTTACCTCGCATAAGATAAACCAGTTTAGTTAACCTTGATTAATTGTCAATGCAAAAAAGAATTAAGCTTTAAAATCGATTTTCATAGCTGACTTCATCATATCCACTACTCCCTCGGCAATCTTACTTACTTTCATGCTTCCTGAAAGTGCTTTTGCTAATAATTCTTCTTTTTTTAATTCAGCTTCTTTCCTTTTTTCTCGTATGGGTTCAAGAAGTGTATTCATTGCGATGTAAAGTTTCTCTTTTACCTCCATATCTCCAACTGTGCCTTTCCTGTAACGCTCTTTCAGGTCATTTACTTCACCAATATTAGGATTAAAAGCATCATGGTAAATGAACACTACATTGCCTTCCACAGTACCAGGATCAGTTACGTGTATTCGGTTTGGATCAGTCTTGATTGCAAAAACTTTTTTCCTGAGTTCCTCAGGACTATCGGATAAATAGATAGCATTGCCTAGACTTTTGCCCATTTTTTCATTTCCATCGATACCAGGTACGTTCTTTTCAACACCAAAGAGTGCTCTTGGTTCATGAAGAGCGTTCACTTTATATGTTCGATTGAATTTCCTTGCCAATTCACGGCAATCTTCAATCATCGGAGCCTGCTCTCGACCTACCGGAACAAGGTCGGCATTTACGCAAAGTATATCTGCTGCTTGATGTATTGGATAAATAAAAAATCCTAAGGGGGTAG
>JAYTAQ010000041.1:0-5046 GCA_043737415.1 bacterium | reverse complement strand
CTTATATTCTATTGAAAACGAGGTTTATGCTTCAGACAGAAATATTATTCCAGATACATTTGTACGAGTTCGAAAATCTAACTGAAAATAATAAATATTTTTCTAAGCGTCTTGTTATGGCTCATAGTATTTACAAATAACGCAAAAGGGTGTATATTTATATATGAGTTATATTGATTTTGGAGATATACAAATTCAAGGTGATCCATATATGGTGGGATTTGATGTCGATGGCAATCGAGATTATATTGATAACACCATACCTCCAGAAGATCGAATAAATACAAGACTGGATATGAATCGTTTACTAGTCACAAATCAAGGAGACGACTCTTATGTAGGGTTATATGTTAGGCTTCCATTTAGTACAAAACCAAATATACATTTAAACTTAGCCCAAATTAGTAGCTATATAGATACAGAAGCAAAACATTATAATAATCATCGTACCTATTTGGAAGCTCTTTTCTTAACTACTCTAGTCTCGGTATATGCCCATGAAGTACATCATCTAAGGCAAGATGCGACATTACAATTAAAGAAGTCACCATTATTGGTAAAAGGTTCTTTAGCAGCATTGCCATATGCATTAGTAGCTAATTTTGCAGCTTTCTATGCAAACAATAATGATTTACTTTTAAGATTAGGAGCTACACAGACAATTCAAGAATATGCATGTGGAGGTTTAGCTATTGCAGGTAGTGTATATGGATTAGGAAAAGGATTAGAAGCAATTTATCGATATAATTTAAGAGAAGATACTCAAACTGAAATAGATGCAAGAGAAGCCGAAGGTGCTACTTCTGCACAGAATTTATTTAGTTTAAGACGTCTTTAATTTGTTCAGCAATTCTTTTTCCTTCTCTTACAGCAAAATTTGTTCCTCTATTTTCCGGGGAAATTTGTATCATTAATATTATGCCAATAATATTCGCTTATATCCTGGTCTGAAGAGAAAATTAAACAGACAGAACCTAAATATTGAATACTTCTTAATTTTGATAAATATTCATTTGTAATATTTTTATCTTCATTTACTAATTCAGCAAAAATATTTGATGGAACTGTTGCAATAACTTTATCAAAATATTGATGGAATTTGCCTTTAAGCAAAGGTTCCCAAATTACTTGAGTAGCTTGTTTCCCGCTTGCTTTTTTTATCCTTTCATAAGCTGGAAGAGTTACTAGCGGTGTAATTCTATTTAGACCAGAAAAAGGAGATAGAGTGGCTTATATAGCGGTATTTTAAACCAATAGCAAATATTAGCGAAAAAAGGACGGGAAACCGTCCTTTTTTTTAGTTCAGCTGTCGATATTACGCCTATATACCAAAGTAACCTTAACTGCTTTACCAATACGAAATTTAAGTTATAATAGTTATTAGATTTTAATCTATGAACATCTCAATCCCCTCAAGTAGATTGAAATCTGTCGTGGAAAGCAACGTACTTACAACATTCCTCTCTATCTTCATTGTAAGTATGTTGCTTTTTTTAATTTTCACTAAAACTGCACATTCTGAGCAGAATATTCCAAATACTGAAACTACTGTTCCTGATGAAAATTCTTTCTGGTTAAGCAGTGACCTATTGCCGGATGGATTTGATAATTCGTTAGCTAAAAAGATTTTAATTAATGAAAATGCTGCTGCTAAAGTCATTATAAGTGACAAAATACCCAAACAAGTTCCATCTCCTACTCCACTGAAAGTAAAGTACTCTGAGGTGGTTTCCAGCACAGCCGAGAAAAGGGACGAAGACAGGAGTTTAATTACAAAGTTACTTTCTGATCGAATGTCAGAATATAGCTATATGCATGGTAAAATCCCACAACTATACAGCAATAAGTCCAAAATTGAATTGACTGAAAATCTATCAAAGTCGATTTATCTTTACAACGGTGACTCAAACCGTACAAATGCAGCGGCGATTATTTTGGATACAGATGGATATCTATTTAGCAAAGTCAATAACTGTGATTTGGTAAAGTCAAAAGATAATACTCTGGTTTTTTCATTTGTCGGAAGCGAAATTTCACTATGTTTGGAAAGCGGACTTATAAAAAAGTTTGATGTTAATAATTGATATCAAATAATAATTTCATTAAACTAAATATTATGCCAACAGCATCCTCTATCTCTGCAACAACAATTGTAAAAAAGAATTCAGTTAAGTCTAAAAAACAGACTGATGAATTAAAAAATGATTCTACTACAGATGTCTTTGATGACGTTTATCAGAGTCTTGATAATCCAGGCTTTAAATCTAGTCATTCAAGTAATGATAAAATAAAAAACGGACTGATTGATAATAATGTTAATGAGCCTAAGGAAATCATAGAAGAGGGATTGGTTAATGAAACTAAAGCAGAGAAAATCTCAAAAGAAACTGATGATTTTATATTTGATGCCTCTATCCGAACACTTCCAATTGATTACGATAAGATGATTCAGATTGTTTTAATTGGTTCCGATTTATTTCTGCTTGGTGTTATCCTTTTTTTAGTATTGTAATTAAATCTTTATTCTTTACTCTTTATTCATTATCATAAAGAGAGATGGGTAAAAATAATATTTACAATTCAGGTTATAAATTCGCTCGTGACTCAAACGACCGAAAACGAAAGCTTTTGATAGCTGTAAGTATTTTATTTCCAGTTTTTATTGTTATAATCCTTGTTTATGGTTTTTTTTCTTCACTGGATTCTTTTCAAGGAACTCGTGATACAGTAAAAAAAACCTTACCTGTCCAATCAGAAACCGAGGTAGTTGCTGAACAGAGTCGCAAGAAAACCGAAGCCTATGCCAATGCTGGTATACCTTATTCTGATCCTCAGGGTAGATTTGGGATTAATTTCGTAACACCGTACGTGAGCAGTCAGGTTTTAGTTGTCTTCAGAAATGATAAAGATTATGATAATGTGAAATCAGAGGCTGATTCGATTATCAAAAAAGCCAAAACCAATGTTCCAATAACAGAAGTTGGTTATACAACTCTACCGAGTAAGTAAATAAAATGCGAAAAACTGACCACAAAAGCAAATCCGGATTTACATTGCTCGAACTCCTTATTGTAGTAGCTATTAGCATGTTTTTGATGATCTCACTTGGTGTTGGAGCTTTTAATCTTCAGTCAACAATGAAACTTGATAATTCATTGAGAGAGATTAAATCAGAAGTTCAAAGTACACAGAATTTAGCCAGAAATAGTTTCTTTTCTAATTCTACAAACACTGGATCGCTCAGTGGACGGAGGATTAGTGTCGGGTGGGTCTTTACTCTAAAAAATGGTGTTGCTCCAAAATCAACTTCTATAGTTAAACGTTCGATTTACATTTTACCAGCAGCTGGAATTCAATATGATTTAAGCCTTTTAAGAGCTGATATTATTAAATTAAGACAAAGCTTATCAGGTAGTCAGTTTTACTGTGATTCAACTGATGATTTTTTAAAGTCAGCATCTAATATAACTGTCAAATTCCCTACTACTCCTACTACAACAGACGTAAAATGCTCTGAAAATACTGCTACCTCTACAGCTTCCGGGGAGTATATTGCTATTCCCGACAAATCAGATATAACATTTACCGACACTATCCCATCCGGCGGCATTTCTAGCTGTTTAGATTTATCAAAGCAAAATGGAGTAAATATTTTCTTTACTTCAGGATATGGAGAGCCAGCAATTTCAAAGTCATCAGATTGTGAGATTAGACTTCAATCCAGCTCCAGTTTCCTTTCAAATTTTCGGGCTTTGCGTATAAACGTAGAAACTGGAGGGGCAGGAACTTGTGGAAGTTATTGCCAGTAAAAATGTTGAGAGTTGATGATATTGTGATATATTATTTTAATAATCCGTAATGCAATCAGTTGTTAAAAAAAAGCGTTTAAAAGATATTAAAAGTCCTAAAGGTATGGGGCTCGTTGAAGTAGTTGTCGCTATTGGAATTAGTGTTGTTACCTTAACAACCGCCGTAGTTTTTAGCACTCAGCTTTCTAGGAGAGCAGAAGAGAATTTTGTTGAGTCTTCAGTATTGCAGCTGCAGTCTTTGATTTCTGAGGAGCTTAGGCTTGTTGAGCAAGGTCTCAAGAAAGATGTTATAGCTGTACCAGCCAGAAAGTTGGCTGATGGGCAGTTTCTTCCTGCTTCAGGAGCATCACTTCCTACACCGCAATTGACGTGGGCCCAATTTTGCTCGAACAAACCACTTGATAAAACAATGGCGATAAACCTGCCGGATTTCTCCAGCTCAGTTCATAAGGTTAGTCTATATCCTGTAAATTCAGGCACAACACTAACAGTGCCTTCTGATGGGTCTCAGTATATCTTCTCTCCAGTCATTGGAAATCCAAAATTTGGATCTTTTACAAATATTAATGTTGACGTTAGTTTAACAAAGATCGTGTCTTCAACAAATATTGGTACAGGAGCTGATGTGAACACAATCACAATCAAAAGCATTATTCATTATAAAATGTTTGGTAGAGATTATTTTACAAAGCCTCAGGAGATCAAAATGATTTATAATTCAGTTTGTGTGTCATCTTAATCATGTCAAAAAAGCTATTAAAATTCAATAAAGTGAAAGCTGTTCCAAAAGGCTTTACTCTAATGGAGCTATTAGTTTCAATGGCTATTTTTTCTGTCGTTGCTGTTTTAATGTCAAATATAGTTTTAACGATTGCTGCATTTTCCCTAGATAATGAGAGAAGAACTGATTTCCTTTTTGAGTTGGATGGAGTTGGAAATACTATAAAAAATGACCTTAGAAGCTCCCAGACAGTCGGATCTTGTAAGCTGGATGCTAGTGATACAGTATTCTTCAAAGACCCCATTCCTGTCTCAGGAATTAACTTGTTTTATGCTTTGGAGAAGGTATCAAAGGTGGTTTCAGGTCAAACAGTAAACCAGCTACAATGGACAAATATTCAAACACCGGCTGGAACACCGTCAGTTTGCTCTCGAACCACTGCAATTCCTGTACCTAGTCCAAAACTTGTCAGCTCCCCAACAGTTATGAATATAAGTGATTTTAAAATATCTATTT
>JAYTAQ010000040.1:0-5079 GCA_043737415.1 bacterium | reverse complement strand
AAAACGTTGTCATCAGCTATTCAGCTACAGCTTCTGCAGTTGAAGGTAACTATCAAAACAATGCATGTCTTACTGCGCCTGAGAAAGTTTGCGCAACGGCTACAATAACAGTTCAATCTACTCCTGCAACAGGCTTAAAAGAGAATTTAGCATTTACTGCTGGAATTGGAGTAATTGCTGTTATATTTAGTCTTCTTTTAAAAAAGAAAAGAGTTAGTTTTGAAGAGGCTATGCTAACAAACAAAGTTCAGGATTAATCGGTTGAAGTGATAAAAACAGAGCACGATAAGTTTATTTTCAAATCAGCCTTAAAACCGCTTTTAATAGCACTTTTATTAAATACATTAGTTATTGGGATGGTTTTTTTAGGCAAAAAACTATCCGCTCCTGCAGCACAAACCCAGCCACCGTTGGTAAAGTACGCGGTTCTGGGTGAATCAATATCGCCTACACCGAAGCCAACCGTGGCTTTAACTAATATTACTCCTACACCCCCACTCGACTATTCTATCAAAATGGATGGAGCATTTAATCGTTATTCAAATGCAAAATATAAATTTACTTTCCTTTTTCCGATCGACTGGAGCCTTACACAGACAACTGATATAACCTGCGGATATGATGAGTCAAGAATCACAGTTTGTGAACAAGTAATAATAAAAAGCCCATCATTTCAAAATTTTCATATACAATTTACAAGTTTAGAGGATAGCTCCAATGTTAGAGCAGACGTACCGGAGGGTAAACATACAATATTTAATACTGGCTACGTTTGGATGATGGGAAATAGAACGTACTGGAATATCCTTAGTGACGAAGATAAAAAGGTATTTCTTTGCTATGGTATGCATTATAAACTTTGCGATAAATACCAATTTTCCCTTAAAAATGCATCGTTATATATCTACGGTGGTGACTATATTAGCAGTTTGAATCCTGGATTGAGTCCGGAAGAAATTAAGACTATGCATAAAATATTTGAATCAATTTCGGATATTTAGCAATAATAGATCCAGTAAAATTAACGGTTATGATCAAGCAAGTATAGAATAGAAGACTATCCGAACACAAAAATTATTGCTAATATAGATCTTATGCCCGACCAAACTTCGACTCGACAACAAAAAACTAATGAATTCTTTAAAACTGCATTCATTGTTCTTCTTATGATAGTTTTAATATCTCTTTCTTTTATTACTGGAATACTTTTCCAACGAGAATATATTGATAAAAAGAATAAAACTTCTGCAAATAGGAATTCGCAGGCCGCACCCTCGGGCTCTTCCCTGGCTTCGCCTACTCCCACAATTGAAGCTACGCCAAGATCAAACGGAGTCTCACCTACTCCAATAACGACTACAGCGCCAGTAGTTACAAGAAAAACTTATACCGATTTAAAGTATAGCTTTACAATGACATACCCTTCAGGCTGGAATAACGTAGTTGAAACCAACACCAAGTGCAGTCCGAATACTGCTGGAACTCATATCTGTGAATACATTAATTTTACTAATCCATCAAACGCCTCATCAAATCTTCGGATTGAGGTAACAAATAATTTTGACATGGGTGTACTGGGAAATTACTCAAGCATTGAAACTAACTATAAAGGCTATCTAAAACAGATTAAACAGCTTGATTTTAATGCTGTCAAACTTGATCGAGTGCTTTTTATTAAGGATAATAACGTCAAGTTTATTTGCTTTACTCCCTCAGGTGTTGCGTGCGGCAAAAGTGCATTACAGGTTCAAAACAACCTAATTCAAATCTACGTTGGAAATCCAGCTGGTGAAAATAATACAGATTCAAATATATCAGCGGCTGATATTGAGGTTATGGATACAATTGTAGGATCATTCAAGAAAATATAACGACAGAAAAGCTTTATTAATACAAGGTTTTCTAGTATAATCGGTCGTTTCCGTTGAAGTATCCACACTCAGTAAGCGGGAATCATTAATATTAGTGTGGGATCTAGTTAAAGACAAAAAATGAGAGGCAAAAAAGCTAAACAAAGAGTGATTAGCCCTGACCCAATGTATGGTTCAGTACTAGTTGCGAAATTTACAAACTTAGTAATGTGGAGCGGCAAGAAGAATCTTGCACGCAAAATCGTTTACACAACATTAGAAAGACTTGAAAAAGAACACGGTAAACCCGGTCTTGAAGTTTTTGAGGAGGTTTTAGATAAAGTTAGACCTTCTGTAGTCCTTAAGGCTAGAAGAGTTGGAGGATCAAACTTCCAGGTTCCAACTCCTATCGAAAAAGAAAAGGGTCTGGCTCTTTCAATGAGATGGTTATTGGTTGCTGCTCGAAAGAGAAAAGGCGCACCTATTATCGAGGATCTTGTAAAGGAGATGAACGATGTATTAAGCGGTCAAGGCGACCTTCTTAAGAAAAGAGAAGATACTCACCGAATGGCAGAAGCTAACAAAGCTTTTTCACACTTTAGATAATTTCAAAATCTTGATCTTGGGTCGATTTATGCGGCTCAGATCTTGAATTTATACACAAATTTTAGCATGGCTAATAAACCAAAAATTGAATTAAAAAACGTAAGAAACTTCGGTATCATCGCCCACATTGATGCTGGAAAAACAACACTTTCAGAACGAATCCTGTTTTATACAGGCGAAACTCACAAAATCGGTGAGGTTCATGATGGAGAGGCTACTATGGACTGGATGGAGCAGGAAAGAGAACGTGGTATTACTATCACTTCAGCTGCTACTACATGTTTCTGGGATTATAAAGGTACAACTTACCGTTATAACCTTATTGATACACCAGGCCACATCGACTTTACAGCTGAGGTAGAGCGATCACTTCGTGTACTCGATGGTGCTGTTTGTGTACTAGATAGCTCACAAGGAGTTGAACCTCAATCTGAAACCGTATGGAGACAGGCTGATAAGTACAAAGTTCCTCGAGTTATTTATGCTAACAAACTTTCAAAAACCGGTGGAGATCTTTATAAGACAATGGAGTCAATCAAGCTAAGACTTGGTGTTCGACATTCACCTGTAGTTCTTCCTATCGGATCAGAAAGCGAATTTAAAGGTCTTGTTGACCTTGTTAGAATGAAGGCTGTTGTTTATTACAACGAGCTTGGAACTGATATTCGTGAGGAAGAAGTTCCTGCTGATATGCTTGAATTAGCGAAAAAGTATCGGGCTCAGCTTATCGATCAGATTGCTGAATACGATGATGCTGCAATGGAAAAGTATTTAAACGGAGAAGAGTTAACAGAAGCTGAGATTATCAAAGCTATGCGAAACGGTGTTCTTCAAGTTAAATTCTTCCCTGTTTTCTGCGGAGATGCATTGAGCAATAAAGGTGCTCAATTACTATTAGACTACGTTGCTCAACTTCTTCCTTCTCCATTAGACAACAAAACTATTGTTGCTCATGATCCTAAGGATGAGACAATCGAAATTCTAAGACATGCAACTGTTGATGAACCTTTTACTGCATTAGCATTCAAAGTAGCTGCAGATCCACATGTTGGGCGTCTTACTTTCTTCCGTGTTTACTCAGGAACTGTGAAAACAGGTTCTTATATCCTTAACGCTTCGAAAGGTGAAAAAGAGAGAGTTTCACGTATCGTAATGATGCACTCTAACCAGAGAGAAGAAGTAGATGAATTGGTAGCTGGAGAAATCGGAGCTTTAGTAGGTATGAAATTTACTAAAACCGGCGATACTCTTTGCGATATGGAGAATCCAGTACTTCTTGAAGGTATTACATTTGCAGAACCTGTTATTTCTAAAGCGCTTGAGCCAAAAACAAAAGCTGATCAGGAAAAAATGGGCGAAGCTCTTAATAAGCTTGGAGAAGAAGATCCTACATTACGTATTGGTACTGATCCGGAAACTGGTCAAGTCATCATTGCAGGTATGGGTGAAGTTCACCTTGAAGTTATCGTTGACCGATTGAAGAGAGAGTTTAAGGTAGAAGTTAATACCGGAGCTCCTCAAGTCGCGTACAAAGAAACTATTCAATATGCTGTTGAACAGGAAACTAAATATATCAAGCAATCAGGTGGAAAGGGCCAATATGGCCATGTAATCATCACTCTTGAACCTAATCCAACTTCAGACTTCGAATTTGTATCTAAAGTCGTTGGAGGTACTATTCCAAAAGAATACATCCCTTCAGTTGAGAAAGGTATCAAGAAATCTCTTAACGCTGGAGTCATCGCTGGTTATCCCGTTATTAATGTTAAAGCTACTTTAATTGGTGGGTCATACCATGATGTTGACTCTAACGACGCTGCCTTCCAGATTGCTGCTTCTATGGCCTTTAAAGATGCCATGAGACAGGGTGCTGCTGGAACTGTGCTTCTTGAGCCAATAGTTAGATTAGAGGTTATCTTCACTGAAGAATACCAGGGACCTGTACAAGGCAGTATTCTTTCAAGAAGAGGTATGATTTTAGGAACTGAGTCTCGTGGAAATGCAACAGTACTTAAAGCAGAGGTTCCTCTTGCTGAGATGTTTGGTTACAGCACTGAGCTTAGATCTGTGACATCAGGTCGTGGTAATTCAACAATGGAGTTTGCTAGATACGCACCAGTACCTTCAAACATTCAGGAACTTGTTTCTAAAGGTAGAACTACCAACGCTAGAGCTGAATAAACTCTCTATAGTAGTTATTGATTTAGAGTCCGGGAAACCGGACTCTTTTTTATCTTCAATGATTATTGTAATGCATATTTATAAAATATAATTTTAATATTTTAAAGAAGAAAGCAGTAAACAAGTCCATAATTCATTAAAAGAGCAAATTTTTAATGATAGGCAAATGAATTTATCGTAACATTAACTTGATTTTTTTAACATTTCGGCTAAAGATTTAAGAGTAAGTTCTAAATGTCTAATGGCAATTCGTTTATCACAACCAAAACAAGGTATATCCGCAACATTCACTTCATTTGGATTCAATATTAACATCGTACGTATTAAAAGATCCATTAACTCAGGTGGAAGTCGAGTTGCAAAAACATCTACCGCATTAATTCCTGGGTTATCTAAAACCAGGCCTGTAGCTATAGCATGAGCCATCTCTGCAATGGCTTGC
>JAYTAQ010000039.1:0-5114 GCA_043737415.1 bacterium | reverse complement strand
TTAAGTTTTTGAGATAATTTTTCTGCTAATATCATGCTACGTTTATTTCTTTGGTACTTTTAACTAAACATAAGTTGCCTGCAGCTACTGTAAATGGTAGTTCTGAAGTTCCAAATCTAAATACAGTTTTACTTGGAACTCCATAGAATTTAATTTCTGAGTCAGACATATTTGGCATTACCATATGATGAATATTAACTAAACTTGTCTTATCTTCATCTGAAAATATAGAGACAACAGGAGAAAGTGAGGATGAGTGACAGTTTTCGTTTAAATAATTGTCTTTGATGCCAGCAAGAAATAGCAGTTTAGTAATTCCAAGTTTTTTCTTTATCTCTTTAAGACTTTCAGAAATATTATCCATATCGAGAGATATCTCAACATCCTCTTTCTTTTTTGATTTGAGTATTATGTTCCGAAAATGAGGAACAACTTGATCATAAAAAGAGTACTGTCTGGACACTCGCATTGTAGATTTGTCATTTTGATCATTGTAGTCAAAAAAACTTGTATTTGTAATTATGGAATCTTTGCTAGATATTTTTATTTTCTCAGATAAAGTGCTTCCATACTTACAAATCTGTTCATTAATTAATTCAATAGTTGACTCGTCATTAATTTCATACTCTTTTGATATTGCTGACACTGAATTAGATTTTAAAAGATTATAAAAACAAACGTTTGCTAACTCCGAATCTAGAAGCACTGCTTCGGGTATGATCTTAGATACAGATGAATTTGCTAATTCTGTATTAAGCAATTTAGAATAAGAAATTATCTCTGCAACGATTTCATTAGTGTTTACTTTTTTTGATCGGATATCAGATGCCAAAATCAGTCTCGAAAGTGACATGTTTCTTGAAGAATTCGTTTTAAGTGAAATATCCCATGTGATTATCATTGAGAAATCGTCAAACTCAGCTTTACCGTCTTGTGAATTTGCAATCAGCCATAATGAATGGTTGCCTTCCAAGCGGAATTTAAGATTTAATTTATCTTTAAGGGCTGTTGGAACATCTGAGTAAATTTGAGCAAGAATATTTTTTACATACTCAATATCCCACTCAGCAATATCCAAATATTCTATTCGAGAAATATTCTCATTTGGTAAACCCTGAATTACAATATTATTCCTTACTTTATGACCCTTATTGGCTTTTAAAAGGTTATCAAGCGATTGATATAATCGTGTGATAACGTCGGGCAAATGCATTCGATCTGAAGCTCCATAAATCAAATAACCGTCGTTAGATAATAGATGCATATTTACACCTTCAAGGGTATCGATATTGCAATCCTCAATCTCATTATTAAGCTGTGAAATAGTAAGTCTTTTAGATTTTTGGATTCTGAAAATTGTGATACTTTTATCTTTTTTTGAACGGGTTATAATTTGATTTATCTCCTCAATGTTGTTTTCAAAATGATTATCCATATTTCGTAAATTGCAAAATTTTCCTCACTAACTGCAATGTTAGAAGTATATCACAGAAGATTTTAAACCACACTCTTTCATTGATATATAGGGGTTTTTGAGGCATTTAAACTACTCTTTAAACCTTATAGTTATAAAGACTGTGTTTTTATAAGACAAGGTAAAAATGATTTAAATTACAAAATCATTATTTTTAACCTGCCTCCCACTTTAGAAGGGGAGGCATTAACTTTTATGCACGCCTCTTTAACTTTGAATTCCCATTAGACGCAGGAGTAGTAATTCGTTTTCTCTCTATTGAAGATATGTGTTTTTTTACATTATCAGCATCAACCAGGCTGCATCCCACACCCCAGAATCCAAATTTGAAGATATGCTCAAGAACCTTTTCCGGGTTTCCGAAACCGGTGATATTGAGAATAGATCTTCCGTCGATTTTTAAATTTTCGTGAACGTACTCAACCATATTTTTCATTCCTTCAACGTATCGTGTTGAAGCGGTAAGTTTTTCAACTCCAAGCATGTTCATCTTCAATCTAAATAGATCTATATATGTACCATCAACAGTTGATTTATCTAATTCTGCAACCCTGAATACATTGATTGTACGTGATAAATTAGCAAAAATGCCGAAAGTTGAAGATCTTCTAAGACCAATAATTGATAGAATTTTCTTTACCTCAGCAATTTCTTTTTTGTTCCTGTAATCTGGCAAGACCAGAGAAAGGTTTCTATAGCCTTGATTTCTTAAATCATAAATCTGTTCAAGAAATTTGATCAAAGCGTCTTTTTCATAAGGTGGACACACGGCAAATACCTCCTTGTTTTCAACCTTAGTAAGGGTGTCTTCCAAAAGCTCAAGGTAAATATCCTGATCGAAGCTTGATGAGAATACAATTCCATCAAAGTTCTTAAATCTAGAAGGTAATTTTTCATCAATTAGATTTATATAAACCTTTGTTGCTGTAGGATAAAACGGAGATTCTAACTCCTTTGATGGCTGATTTTCCTGTATTCTACTGGCAATAAAATGCTCATCCGTATCAAAAGTAATTTCCTTTGAATATTGATCAATTTGGATTTTATCATCAATGACTTGCTGGATGGCGTCGGCAGCAACTGTTGATGGAACAGACTTTGAAGCAGAAATAATATTTTCAAGAGACTTACCCCACACATTGAATTGATCCTGTGGAGAAACGCCTTTTACTTCCTCGCTTACGTCTTGGCCTTCGTTCAAGTGGATATCAACAATCTCAGTTTCATCATCAACTAAATTTAAAAGCGTTGTTAGATCAGCTTTGTTTGTCTCATAGTTGTTATGAGGTTTTATGGTGATTGTTGGAGTGACTACAGCCGTTTCGACAGCTACTGTAGCTTTAAATTCGGGTTCTGTCTTTTTTTCACTACTATCTTCATAAGAAATGTTTACTTCCAGTGGTAATTCTTCTACATTTTTAGTTTGAAAAACTTCTTCAGGATTCTCGGCAGGAATTTCAGTTCTAATCACCATTGTTTCATCTTTTTCTACAGGAAAAGTGAAGCTTGAGTTTACCGATTTATCTCCAGATCTCGTAACAAAATTCATCTCGATTTCACCAACCTGCTGGGCAAAAGGAACTGTTTCATAAATATTTCCTGATTTGCCATCAATTTGTATTAATTCTCCTTGTTTAAGAATCTTCTTAGCTAATGGCACGCCTGTAACAGCTGGAACATTAAAGTATTCATTAAGTCTTGTTGCCAATAAATCTGATTCGTCTTCTATTATAAAACCGGCAACTTTGATTGACGCAGAAAGGTCTTCGTCACCTGTAAGTACAAGAATACTATTAGATTTACAATTACCAGGATCAAAGCAAACCTCTCCTTCTGCCTGCTCTCCTGCAAAATATTTGCCCTCAAGCAAAGGTTCTTTGTTCATGTTTTTGTTGATATGCTTTTTTTGAATATTATGATCAATTGTGTCAACTTTGAGGTGAGTGACAGTTGGAGTTTGTTCTATAACATGAATCGGAGTTTGTGGAGTGACTTCTTCAGGTTTCACCATTTCTGATTTCAAAGGTGCTTCAATTTCTTGATTAATTATTGGTTTTTCGATTTCTAAAGGAATTTCTTCGTCAGACAGAACTAAGTCGACAAGAATATTTTTAGCGGCTCGAACATCCTCGGGAATATGAACATTAAGATCTGTACCTTCATTATGAGGAAATGGACCATTCTCTGATGGAATTGTATCACTTGCATAGATTTGCTCATCAATAAGATCCTGAAGTGTAGGCTCATGTTTCTTGCTCAGTGAAAGTTTATCAGAGCTCTCAATAAAATTAATCCAAATTTTCCCGGCTTCATATGACCATATAACCTGCTGGGGCTCATTCATTCCTTCCTCAACAATTTGGCCAGTCTTTGCGAGAGTTAAAATATGTTTATCATCTAATTTTTGTCTTTTTTGCCATGCAGGTGAAATCTTTACCTTTTGAACACTTGATGCACCCCCTCCGACCTGTCTTACAGCCATGTACTCCTGAGTTGAGATGTGTTTCTCCGAAACGGTTCCTTTTGACTTTTCAAAAATGTATTGATCAGGAATAATAGCTTCGTGGTCAACTATTGACTCTAATCCATACACAGCCTCAATTATTAATTTGTTGGAATCCTTAGTAATAACGTCAGTAGTAAACATTACCCCGGAAGCTTCAGATTGTTGAGCCTTCTGAGCTAAAATAACAATTTGAAGTTCACCTTCGAAGAATTTCTCAATAATTTTTGAATTATCAAAAATTACATCTCTGTATAAATCTCTTAAGTTTAAAATTACATTGTCTTCACCTCTAATATCAAAGATTACAAATGATCTATGATTGACTTCCTGCCCCTTTTTATCAAGGATCAAAGCCCTTAGATTTACATAAGCATCTGTAAATCCAGAAATTTTGGCATAAGCCTTCGAAACATCGGCAATAAGCATTGCAGGACATTCAACGCTATTGAAAGCGTTTCGGAGGGATTTATGATCACTAATCTCAGTCTTTCTTGAATTTTCAAAATACTTCCTTAGATCTGTGTAATCTAGAAACATATTAAAGGCAAGAGTTGTAATGACAAAACCGGTTGATACCGGTAGTTTTTCTTTAGCAAATCTCGACAGAATGCTAATGGATTTACCTACAATAGCTTGATCAGTAATTTCTATGTTTTGGAGTATTTCTACAACTTTATTTGAATTCATGGCAGTTAAAATTAAAATAATAAACCTGAAAAATACAAATTTATTATTAGTATTTAAGTTATCGTACATCAATTTTTCCTGCTTGAAAAGACTGTGATGCTAGTTCTTTTATAACTTGGCAGAGCATTGCCCGTCTTGCTAAAAAGTTAAGCGAGGGCTACAATTAAATATTATATTAACAAATTATTAATGGACAATTATCTATCAAATAGCGCAAAAGAAGTTTTACAGAAATCGGCAGGTTTGGCTGTAGAGCATGGAACTACTTCGGTTGATACTGAACATTTGTTGTATTCGCTTTGTAATGATGAAGTTGTTAAAAGTATCCTTAAAAAATTAAATGTAAAAAGCGAACTCATTCAGGAGGAAATTAATGCTAATTTTGGAACCAAACCATCCTTAACCGGTGTTCTAACTGCTGAGTTTAGTCCACGAGCTAAGCAATCA
>JAYTAQ010000038.1:0-2001 GCA_043737415.1 bacterium | reverse complement strand
GGGAAGAGGTAAAAGAGAAGTTTGACTGGATGTTTGATCGTATTAGTTCCGATAAAGCTAGAAGTTTAGCAAAACCTTTTTATATTGAAGCTCTCAACAAATTATCTGATAGTGAAAAGTAAGAATTGTTGTTAATCTAGCGGTATTCTTTAAGACTTTTTTAACTAAAAAACTTATGAGTATGCTTTTCTTCAGAAAAACATTATTAGTTTGGTCGAGCTATCACTCTTCAGGCAAGCTAAACTTCAAACTTTATAAATTTTATACTCTTTTTAACTCATGTCAGATCATCAAACTACAGAATCAGAATACAATATTTATTTGGATGCATTGCATAAAAAAATGAATACCCCAGAAGATGTTTTACAAGAAGTTGTAGTGGGTAATTTTGGTGGAATGCATTATGTTGAGAGAAAAAGAATTGTTGCGGGAGAAGTCAATGAGGTCTACGAATTAGTTTTAGAAAATAATAGCTCCTTAATTGCACGTATATCAAGAGACAAAGCTCCAACTTTTGAAAATGAAAGGTGGGCGATAGAACAATGTGCTTTACTAGGGATTCCCGTTCCGGAAAAAATAACTATTTGTCTTCAAAGAAAGCTGGACGGTGATACTTTAGAGAGAGGAAAAATAGATATATGGAAATTAGACAGGAAAGTATTACAAGGATTGATCGTTCAAGCCGGAGGGTTACTTGCCAGAATACATCAGGTACCAACTACTGGTTTTGGTGATATGGAATCCCCAGGAGTTGGAGAGGAAAAGTCTTTATTTGAGTTATTCGAGTCAGAGTTAACGGGCTATGAAGATTATTTCCACACAAATACAGAAATTGGAGTTGATAATGCATTATTACAAAAAATCAGGGAGAATATCATAATTAACAATAGACGAATACTACAACAAGTTCCTTCAAGATTAAGTCATAACGATTTTGCTCCAAAACATTTGATGGTTATACGTGATCGAGTGACAGGAATTATAGATTTTGGAGAAACCAACTGCCATTCAATAGTGAACGATATTGCAAAATGGGACTACTGGTTTGGTAATAATTTTCCAACCAAATGATTACTTCAAGGCTATGGAGAGATTCAATCTCCTTCATTTGAACTCCAATTTAATGTTATAAAAGTTATTCACGGCTTAAGTAATATTTATCATTATCATAAAAGTGGCTATCCTCAAGGAGTAAATGAGTGCTTACTAAAATTAGATAAGGATTTGAGATGTTTTGATATAACTCGAAAGATTTAGATTTAATGGCTCAACAATGTCGACTGTATCAGAACTCTATTGTTATAAATGCAATTAATGTTTGTGGTCATCGAATAAAGAATTTGGATACATTGTGTTAGTACTAATTATATTTTTTTGTAAATTCTTTTAGGTTTGTTAAGCTTCAATTATGTATAAACCGAGTTTGTTTTTCCCTCGAACCTCAGAAGAAAAAGCAGATAGATTTCTATCTTGGCAAAGACCGGACAAAAACTTCTTTGCAGCTGGAGCTTGTCATATTCTCGCCTATTTATTTATAGAAATTCATTCAAAAGAGAAGAAATATAAATTGGTTTACATAAAACCTGCAGAAAATTATACTGGAAATCATGTTTATGTTAGTGATGGTACATGGGCATTTGACTTCAATGGCTGGACATTAGAGGAAGAGCTATTAAGAATTACCGAGGAGGAATATTCAAAAGCATATCCAGGTTGGAAATTTCAGAAGCATACGCTTGAGTATGATTTATATACTTTAGAAGATTTCTGCAAGAAAAACTATCATCGTATGCCCTATCAATATGCATATTTACCTTGGGAAAGGGCTTATAATTATATAAAGCAATTTCCTTCTTCCCCGCCTGAATCATCACAATAAACTTAATATAATTAGCTTATAATTGGTAAACGAGCATTTTAATGAGAGAAATAGGGTTTTAGAGGGAATTGCCTGCGTTCGCTAACGTTGTTGAATAATACTTTCGCTTATTTTAATTCTGC
>JAYTAQ010000037.1:0-5126 GCA_043737415.1 bacterium | reverse complement strand
TCGTCAAAGTATTTCCTCTTATTTTTAGGAGAAGAAGTAACTATTTTAATACTCTCTGGACTAAACCAAATCGTTGGCACTCTACCAATAAAATTATTTATGCTTACCTTGGTTTTATTAGTTAATAAAGTTTTTTTCTTTTTTGGCTGATTTTCAATCATAAAACTATGACTCGAATCAAGTTTATCATCATCAAGGAATTTACCAGTTACAATAATTGCTTCGTTGGTCTCGAGTTTGTGATAGTTAATTAGATCATTTTCTGCACTAACACGTAGAGATTTGCCTACGCTAATGCATTGAATTGCCTCAAGTAGGTTGGTTTTACCAGTGCCGTTCGGGGAGTAAAAATAAGAAATCAAGTCCACAAATTCAAGGTCGATTTTTTCTATATTCCGGAAATTGCGAATTTTAAGATGGGTAAGGAACAACTTGTGATAATTATCGATTAACAGCCGTAATTTAGCAATGAGTAAATTACTAACATATATATTCCGTATATATACAAATTAAATCTTATAGTGTAAAATAATTGTTATGAATGGAATGGTCGACAATAAAAATTACCGGATTGAGTATTCTGGCCGACAAAGGATAGACTCTGGTTTATTGGGTATTCTTATTGGGTCTTTTAGTGGACGTGAATTACAAGAGTTGGAACGGTGTTACAACTTTAAAATATTATCTCTAGAAGAAAATAATGAAGCCGAGCTTGTATCACTTGCGGTAGGTGAAGACCACTAAATTAAATATTAAATTAGTTTCTTTAAATCTTCTTTTTTAATTCTCAATGCTACTGGTTTTGAAGCTCTGGGTCTGAAAAGTTTCTCTTCAACTGCTTTAGAGAATTCAGTTTTAATATACTCAATCTCTTCTTTTGTGACTGACTTTTTGAAAGCTCTAGCAAGTAATGCCCCATTTCTATCAATCAGTTTTGCAAGATTATCCTGATTTGCTGATACGTTCGCTCCCCTACCAGGTTTTTTACCTGTTAAATCGATTTGTAAGGGTCCTTTGTTAAAAGAAACTATACGGATCATATCCGCTTTTTGATGCTTCTCACCAGTAACGATGCAGGTTCGAATTTGATTTTCATTGTTTTCAGCAGTTTTCATAAGGCTTTATCGATATTGTATTGTATAACAGCTATTATAGTATGTATATGCAATGTTTAATTTATTGCTATAGGACTTACTCATCATATAATTAAATATATGTCAGATAATTTACCGATTGAAATTGAGGACAAGAACCTGTCAAAGATTCAGGAAGTCATAATAAAACTATTGCTGAAATGTTTAAAGCCATTGCTTCTCCTGAACAGTTAGCTTTGATGAAAGATATTGATAGAAGTAGAGCCGAGATAAATCAAATGACTGAAAATTTAAGAGCATTAAGGTTGGCTAGAGGTAACGGGTCATTTTTCACTTCAGAGCCATTTAGTAGTGATGAACTCAAGGCTTATGCCGACTTAGACTCTAATCAATAATATTAAACATTAAAAAGACCCGCTATTTTACGGGTCTTTTTTTATTGGTTCTTAATAAGTTAGCCAACCAATCCTTTTAGTTTCTCAAGATCTCTTTTAGTAAATCCTGCAACTTCAACTTCTCCAGCAGCTATTTTCTTTAATTGATCAACTGATTTAATACCAGCATCTTCAAGTAATTTTTTTTGTCTGTCAGTAAGATCAAGTGATGTGATTTCGTTAGATGATTCCGAAGGTATTTCTGCTGCCTCGATAGCTTCTGCTAAGCCCTGCAAAGCTGGGTTTGACACGGGTGCATGAGCTTTTGAAATGGTAATTCTACCATCTTTCTCAAATAAATCCTTATCAGCAGTAATATCAATTTTGAAGCCGGTCAATTTAGCGGCAAGTCTTACGTTTTGCCCATCTTTACCTATAGCAAGAGATAAGACCTCTTCTAATACCAAAACTTTAGCGTAGCCTTCAACTTTATCAACTTTAACATCGACAACTTTCGCAGGGGATAATGAATTAATAATGTATGATTCAATTGTACCGTCCCAAAGGATAATATCAACTTTCTCAGGAGTTACTTCATTCATTACTGAGTCTATACGTGTACCTCGTGGACCTACGCATGACCCTATAGCATCAACTTTTTCGTGAAGTGATCGTACAGCTACTTTTGACCTTGAACCGGCTTCTCTAGCTATATTTACGATCTCAACTGATCCTGTAGCTACTTCTGGAACCTCAGAGTCAAATAACGCCTTTAAAAAGTCAGGTGATGCTCGGGAAAGAACCATTCTCTTGTCTGTAGCAGTATTTGCAAGTCGTAATAACAAAAATCGCTTTCTCTCAGTACTTCGGTAGAATTCATTAGGAATCTGCTCCTGGTTTGGCATAACAGCCTCGGTTCGCTCAATTTCAACCCGAACGTAGTTAGGATCTTTTCTTTGGATAATACCCGAAACAATTTTTCCAACTTTATCCTTGTACTTCTCAACCATGTTATCGAACTCAGCATCTCGTAGGCCTTGCATAAGTCTTTGTAGTGCAGCTTGAGCAGCAATTCTTCCAAAGTTTTCAGGAGTAACATCAGTTTGAATATGGTCACCTTCACGTAATCTAGAATCGATGAGTTTAGCTTGAGACTCAAGGATTTGAGTTCTTAGATCCGTTATCATTGAAACAACCTTTTTGTCTGCTAAAACAACTATTTCACCACTTTCTGGATCAATATCAACCTCTAGAGATGCAGTATCCTCTTCTTCTTCCAGCTCGGTTTTAGTATTATCTCGAACCATCTTTTTATAAGCTGTAAGGTATGCATTTTTGACCTGAACAAGAACAGCCTCTTGGCTAATCCCTCTCTCTTCAGCAATCTGGTAGATTGCCGCTATAAAATCACTGTTGTTTGCCATTGTTGTTGTATAAAATTTAGTTAAATTTACTATCCTCGCACCATATGATACAGGACTTTTAGAATAAAAAATGAGCACTTTTACAAGAGCTCATTAAGTATAGTTGATTATAGATTAAATTGAGCAAATACTCAATCAGTAATCATTGAGAGAAGGTTACTAATTCTATAAAATATCCGTGTTGGAAATAATTCATATAAAACAATCTCATAGACGTTCGTATGCCATTCAGTTTAATAATGATGGCAATCTTGTTGTAAAAACTAATAAACTCTTTCCTCAATTTATGATTACTCAACTTCTTGAAAAACATAAGCCGTGGATTGACAAACATAGACATGACTTTGAGGAAAGAAATAATGGACTCATTAAGAAAGGGTTCGTAAATGGAGATACTTTCAATATTCTAGGGGTTGATTATACCCTATCGGTCCAAGAATCAAGATTAAAGAACACAAAAGTTGAACTAAAAGATAATCTCATTGTTGTTAAACTTCCTAACGATTCTGAACAAATAGAAGCAAAATCGCTAGACTCATCGAGGTTATCGCGACCCTCTATGACTCGTAATAACGTAGAAGTTGCGATCGAAAAGCAACTTCGTAAGGCCGCAAAAGAGATTTTTGTTTTCAGAGTAGTACATTTTGCTAAGTTGTATGGTTTTGAATTCAACAATGTTGCAATTAAAGAGCAGAAGTCTAAGTGGGGCAGTTGCTCCTCTAATGGAAATTTAAATTTTAATTGGAAGCTGATTTTTGCATCTCAGGAAGTGCTTGATTATGTAGTCGTCCACGAAGTTTGTCATCTAAAGGAAATGAATCATTCCAGTACATTCTGGGATTTAGTAACTTTACAATGTCCCGACTATAAAATAAAGAAGAAATGGCTTCGAGAGTCAGGGAGAAGTTTGCATATGTTGTTTAATTATTCAAAGGTGGTTTAAAAAATGGATTTAGACGAGTACTACGATACAAAATTAGCAAATTTACAATTTGATGGCAAAAATATCGCTAAGGACTTCAATGGCTGTACTTTTGATCACTGTACATTTTTAAACTGCAACTTTGAAGGATCATCATTTGTAAATTACACTTTCAATAATTGCAACATTAGTGCTGTTAAAGTTCTAAAAACTCGTTTTCAAAATGTTAAATTTTTCAAGTCAAAAGTTATTGGAATCGACTGGACTGATAAGTTTAACATTAAGATTGATGGTCTGAGTTTTGATATGTGTACAGTGAATTATTCAGTGTTCAATGGTGTTGAATTAAAGAATTTTAAGCTAATCAATTCAGTTGCACACGAGTTGATTTTATTGATTCAAAGATGCCAAAAGGAATAGGCTCAGGCACTGATTTTTTGGATAGTAACTTCCTCAGAACTGATCTAAAAGACTGTGATTTTACCAATGCATTCAATTATCATATCGATCCAACTACAAATTATATAAAAAATATCAAATTGTCCCTTCCAGAGGCACTTTCGGTATTGAGAATTATAGGAATTGATTTACAACAATAATTAAAAGGGAATTACCATATCTTTAGCTTCAGATTTTTTAATACCTCTGGCACGAAGGTATGCAAGATCTTTATCTTTAATGTTTTTAATCACTACACCATGTGACGCCGATTGAATATTTCTTTCTTCTATAAAGAGACCAGGAGTTACTGTAGCTCGGGCATTTGGAGACATTAATAGTACAAGAGCTTTAAAGTCTGTAGAGGAATCGGTTGCACCTTTTTTTACGTGAATCTCAACTGGCATTTTAATAATACTTTTTCCGAATAATGCTAGTTTAATGCTTACTTTTGAAGAAAAGCCTGGAGTTATATGAAAAACTTTAATTGGATATTCAAATTCAACATCAGTAAGCCTTAATTTTACTTCAACTGAAATATCCTCGTTTATTATACAATTCGATAAATCAAGGTTTTGAAGATCTTTTAAAGTTTTTATTTCAATTATTTTCATAAACTTTATTTAATTTCGTGAAGCTCCTCAGAGCCTGTAATCATATCTTTAATCTTATACATTCCCAATTTCATTTCTTCAGATCCATAAATGATCACTTTTTTTATTGCTTTTTTATTGGCGTAAATAAGTGACTTTGAAATCGACATTGAACTTGCGCTCGTCTCGACTTCATGACCTTCTTTACGTATTATTTTTGCCAATTTAAACACGTTCTCTACTCCTTCTTCTTGAAGTATCGGAAGGAAATATAAATTATC
>JAYTAQ010000036.1:0-2010 GCA_043737415.1 bacterium | reverse complement strand
TCACCTTCAGGAATATTGGGGTAGGTAGGCTGAACCTTGCCAAATCCAATGCCAAATGATTCTACTTTATCACTGATTTTTACTGTATTTTCAATTGCTTCGGGAAGATCTTTAAAAAGCTCCTCCATCTCCTCTGAAGTGCGGAAATATTCCTGATCAGATTCAGGTTTTCGACGAGCCGGATCGCTCATCTGTCTACCTCCCTCAATACACCACAAAACCTCTCTAGCTACAGCATCATCCTGCTTTTCATAATAAACGTTGTTTGTAGCAACAATCGGAATTCCAGTTTCTTTTGAAAGTTCAATGATTTTAGGATTAACAATTTCCTGCGCATGTACTCCTGTTCGCTGTATTTCTAGATAAAAATCATCGCCATAAATCTCTTTATACTCAAGTGCAATCGCCTTTGCCTGCTCGTTATTACCAAGGAGAAAGTTTTTAAAAATCTCTCCATACTCTCCTCCAGACAGACAAATTAATCCTTCTTTGTACTCTTTAAGCAAATCTTTATCGACTCTAGCCCGGTAATAAAATCCTTCAAGATGTCCCTTTGATACGACCTTAATCAAGTTGTGATAGCCTGTGATATTTTTGGCAAGAATTACCAGCTCAGAGGTTTTTTCGTCTTTTTTAGCCTCTTTATCGAATCGCGTTCTGGCAGCTACAGCTACCTGGCAGCCAAAAATAGGTTTAACACCCTCACCTTTGCATTTATAATAAAAGCTGAAAGTCGGGTACATTACTCCATTATCGGTAAGTGCAACTGCAGGCATTCCGTATTCTTTAGCCTTTTTGACGACCTTATCGATTTTTATTACACCGTTTAATATGGAGTTGTCAGTATGTACATGCAAGTGAACAAACATAGTTACTGAGATAATAATGCTATCCAGTTATAGTAGCAATGAACTGCGATTTAGCTTATCTACATTGATAAAACTTAATGATCCGGATTTGTATTAGGGGATATGAAATACTATTTTATTTATCCTAACCATGCAGATAAAGATGCAATAGCTTTAAATGAGTGATTATCCTTGGAATAGTGCCAATTATTAAGTAGGGTAGGGTAATCTACAAATTTCCAAGTGCCTTTTTCAATAACTACTTCCTCCATTTTTGATGTTAGATCCATTTTTAGCAGGTAAATGTCACGGTTGAAGTTGTCAAATTTTATAGAATAAGCTTTTATCAAGTGGTCTGCATTACATAAAATATTCCATTCATCTGTGATTTTTTCTAATGCTTCGTTAATCCCAGAAGCGCATATCGTCAAATCAGGAATTTTTCCGTTACTTAATTTAAACTTGTCACTAACCAAAACTTCCCTACCATGATTTATACAGAATATTTGTATTAAATTTTGTTTGTTAATATGCATTGTTCACTTTATTTAAGTAAATAATTTTTGTATTCAATATCTTCATTCATAACCCTCTGTATTGCATCTCTGGCTACTTCTGATTTTGGTCGTTTTTTATTAGCCGAAATCCATTCTAAATACTTGTCGATTTCAGATGGGATAATAAAATTAAATTTCGTGTATTGGCATGCAAGAATTATATTAATGAAGGATGTGATAATAATTCGGAGATCTTGAATATCTCTATATTTCTTAATGATAAACTTAGTTGACTCGGTTCTAGTCTGGTATTCTCGACTTTTATGCAAAATAAGCACTGGTTTACTTGATATAAAGGCAAAAGTAGCTACTTGGCCTAATTCAAACTTATCGATACTGGCCTCAACTACTACTGCATCTACTTTGCTGATCTCTTTCTGGGCTGAAACATAGAAAGATTCAATATTTGGGGGTTTCTGTGTGTGATCATTTAGACAAAGTAGGGATACTTCGCAATTACTGTCTCTGAAACTATTTACAATCAGCCCGTAAGCCTCCTGCAATTCTTTATTTTCCATACTAGTTGTAGCGAATAAGATTTTCATGATTTAGAAGTTGTACATGCATATAAAATACCCCATTGTAACGCAACATTTTCATGGGTG
>JAYTAQ010000035.1:0-2011 GCA_043737415.1 bacterium | reverse complement strand
TATATTCATGAGACTGAACAGTTTAATATTTATCGAAATCGTTTAAATATTATAACAGGGGATGGAGTATTTATTTTTCATGTTGAAATGAACAAAGGAAAGTTAAAGAAGGTTGAAATAAAAGGTTTGAATAACTATAGAGAGATGCGACAACTAAAAAATAGCTTAATAGACTTACGTGTTCACCTCCGAAATAGCGCCGTAATAAAAAGTGGTATATATGGGTAGCAGGGCTTTCTTATAAAAATCGTTTCAGTCAAATTCAGCCATTTAGCGTAAGAATTCAGCACTCAAAATTGAATTTTGAGTATGTTTGACAAGCCGTCCAGCGCATTTATCAACAAAAGGCAGGATCCACAAAGTATAACTAATATGTATTGTGTATACTAACACGGCGCATTCAGTTTTTATAAGAAAGCCCTGTACGTCCTAATTATGATTGATACCGCCGAAACCACCACGACTACAATACAACTAACACGTACTCAATACCCCGCCTACAAAGACTCTGGCGTGGAATGGCTTGGCGAAATTCCAGCACCTTGGGAAGTAAAGAGAATAAAGTTTCTTTTTAAAGAGAAAAATGTACGCTCAATAACTGGTCTAGAAGAGTTATTGTCATTGAGCAAATATCATGGCGTTATACCAAGGAAAGAAATTACCGATAAAGTAGAGTCAGCGAATAGTCTTGTAAATTACAAGACTTGCTCGAAAGGCGATTTAATTATTAATAAGCTTCAGGCTTGGAATGGAATGCTGGATATATCCAAGTTTGATGGTATCGTCAGTCCTGACTACTCTGTTTATCAACCTTTGATAGAAGACATTAACAAAGCTTACTTTAAATATCTTTTCAGAACTTCTCTTTATATAGCTGAATTTACGAAAGGTTCAACGGGTATAGGAGACGGTTTTTTCAGGCTTTACACAGATGGTTTTTTTAGAATATGGTCAATCCTACCACCCCTATCCGAACAAACCCGTATTGCCGTATTTTTAGACCAAAAAACGGCGCAGATCGACCAGGCGATTGCTCAGAAAGAACGGCTGATCGAGTTGCTCAACGAACGGCGGCAGGTCATGATTCACCAAGCCGTTACGCGCGGCCTCGCCCCCAACGTACCCATGAAAGACTCTGGTTTTGACTGGATTGGGGAGATTCCAGCGCATTGGGAAGTAGCAAAACTAGGTTATATCACCTCTAAAATTGGTGATGGATTACATGGAACGCCTAATTATGTAGATCAGTCCGATTTCTATTTCATAAACGGAAACAACTTGGTCAAAGGGTCAATTAAGATTACTGACCAAACTAAAAACGTTAGCGAAAAGGAGTATATCCTTCATAAGAAATTTCTAGACGACAGAACTTTACTTTTATCTATAAATGGCACAATAGGCAACCTTGCTTTTTATAAAAACGAGAAAATTATTCTAGGCAAGAGTTCAGCTTATATTAATTTCTCAATAGGTCCTAACTCAAAATATATGTATTATTTTTTAGGATCCAAAGCCACTAGTATCTATTTTGATAGACAGCTTTCTGGCTCTACTATTAACAATCTATCTCTACATTCTATTTCTAAAACGCCGGTTTTTCTTCCTCCTCTTGAGGAACAATGTTCTTTAGTCAAGTACATTGAGGAAAATACTCTAAAAATTGATGTAGCCTTAAATAAACAATATATTCAAATTCAAAAGCTTCAAGAATTCAAGTCAACGTTAATCAACTCGGCGGTAACGGGAAAGATTAAGGTATAGAACATTCCTATAGATTCACTATCACACAAAATGGAGGCATTTATTCAGTTTTTCGACCAACACTTAACACAGTTGCATCAGACGTACAACTGGCCAGTTAGAGACAAGACAAAAGCAGGTCTACAGAGCTTTCAGTGGCACGAAACATCGGGTACCATGGCCGAATGCATTGCCATGAAGCATCACAACTGCTGACAAAATAGAAAAGCTGTTTCTGTAGCCCAACACGTAACTACGCCTATTTTCATGC
>JAYTAQ010000034.1:0-2013 GCA_043737415.1 bacterium | reverse complement strand
TCTATAAATTTACGCAAGATTCCTTTTTATAAATTTATATTGAGAGCCAAAATCAGCTTGTAAGTTTGGATTATGTCTAACGAGATCTTCGTCAATATCAATCTGTAGAGCAAGATTTTGTCCATCAAAGATTTCAAAAAACTTTTCCCATTCGACGTTATGGCTTTGATTTGAAATATTGTAAGCTTCATCGGATTTTCCCGGAAAGTCGATTCGAACGGAAACAACGCTTCCCTCCTCAATAATTTGAGGACTACCTCCACGTGATTCTGCCCAATACCTGATTTCATTATGATCAATTATCACTTTGTTTTCATTCATTACTTATTTTTATGATAATACAAATTAGGAACTGTTCTCTGGCTATCTCACAGCATTAAGAATTAGAATTGTATAATCGTTGAGTAGAGTATAGTTTCGTTCGAGCAAGTATAATAATTGTCGCCTAAACTAGTTTAGAGTTGATTTTCAAAGATTTCGGGTAATATTAATCCAGAAGTTATACAATTAGACAATGAAATTTTCAAACAACATAAAAAAGATTTTACGAATAGTAGTTAAATGGCTACCCTTTGCTGTAATCACAACTTTTCTTATAGGTTTCTCATATTTAGCAAATCAACAAAATCTTCGAGTTTCAGCTAGCGATCCTCAAATTCAGCTCGCAGAAGACTACGCTGTATACCTAAAAGATGGTAATTACCCTGATGACCTTTCTCAATTCCAGAAAGTTAATATTGATCAAAGTCTTTCAACATTTGTAATAATCATGGATGACTCCGGAAAAGTAATTGGATCATCAGCTAGCTTAGACAGCAAATCTCCAACTCCTCCTCAAAGCTCAATAGACGATGCTAAAAAAAATGGACAAAATCGATTTACATGGGAGCCTAAAGAAGGCATTCGAAGTGCTGTAGTTCTAGTTAGGATCGAAGGAACAAAACCTGGATATGTTTTGGTAGGTCGCTCTCTTAGAGAGATTGAAAAACGTGAGAGAGCTCTATTGATCCAGGCAGCAATTATTTATCCTGCAACACTTTTAGTAACTTTTTTAACAGTGGCACTTACTTCGTTACTATCAAACCGGAAATCTCGTAATGTATTATCAGAAGTTATTGAAACTAATAAAGTAAATGAAGAGGTTAATCTTGAAAAAACTAACGATGCAGCAACGTGGACGGATGCAAATGAAGGAGTTTCTAATGTTATTAAACCAACTTCAATTCTGACTCCTTCAAAAAAAGCAGAAAAGGAAGCAAATAAGAAGAAAAATGCTTCAAAAAAGAAACCCGCTAAATAATTCCTGTGAACAATATTGGTTATTATCACTCCAAAAAGCTGTTTTCTTAATTCGTGATATTTATATAATACGACATTATAGGAGTATGATATAATAAAATAATGTCATGAGCCTCTTGTCGATTTAGGAGATGTGATTGCTCCAGGTCAGGCTACTTTTTTACAGACTTCGTATAGCTACATTATGTTCGAAGCTTTGTATGCAAGAGAAGGAGTAGCAAATCGACTTGCGAGAGCTGCTGCTGATTTATTTGCCAGAGGATACGTACTTGAGATTCAGGATGCATATCGACATCCAGACATTCAAGAAGGCCATAGAAAAGACTACCGTGAGGCTATTCAGGCTGAAAATCCATTATGGACTCCCGATCAGGTAGAGGAAAGGGTAGCAGTGTTAGTTCATCCATCTACCGGACCTTATGGCTTCAGGACATATTTGTGGGGGTGCTGTAGACGTGAATTTACTTGATAGAGATGGCAACCAGGTCAGACTTGAGCATGATGGTCTTACTGATGATCAAAAAACTACAACATTTGCACGAGGACTGCCTGATGATATTAGAGCTAATCGTCGGATTTTATTTACTGCTATGTATAATCAAGGACTGTTAAACTATCGAAAGGAATATTGGCACTTCGACAGAGATGTTTATAGATCTGCTCGTCAATTAGGATTAAAAAACTATAGATATGGTCCAGTTGAAAACCCTCCTA
>JAYTAQ010000033.1:0-2013 GCA_043737415.1 bacterium | reverse complement strand
GAAAATAACAATAGCAATATAAATTCTATCCTATCATTAAACAAGCTTGTACATGAACCCTCTCGTTTAGCGATTATGACTGCGCTAATGAATGCTGTGAGTGGTGATTTTACATTTATTTTAAATGTAACAGGACTTACAAAAGGTAATCTTTCCAGCCACTTAGACAAACTAGAGCAAGGAGGATTGGTATCGATTGAGAAAAAATTTATTGGAAAAATCCCCAATACATTTGTTTCTCTTACTGCTGAAGGTAAAACCGCCATTGAACAATATTGGATAACAATAGAAAAGTTAGGTAAACAAATTAACAAATAAAACATGAAAACGATAAATAATAAAACAAAAAGAATAAGCGCAATTTTGCTTTTAATTATAGGCTCAGCTCTGATAATTACAGGATCAATGGTCCAAATGTCATTTTGTAATTACACTCAAGATGTCGTAAAAGATAGTAATAAAGATAGAAATTTCATTTTAGATACGAATTTAACTACTGAACGCTTCGGAAACAGTTACTCACTTGATGAAATGACAAAGTCTTCATTTCATTATACTGACGAGGAAATAAAGACCTATGTTTCTAAAAAATATAAAGAAAATGTAAAAGCTATATTTCCAATCCAGCTCCATGACGACCAAGCAGCATTGGAAGGACAAAAATGGAAAATCGGAGATAATCATGGAAGTGGTAACCTAAACCGATTATCTACTTCGAACCCACTTCTTGTACAAGATTTTTTCTCCAAAGGATACACATTTGAAGATAAATATGATGGTAATGTTCCTGTTCTTCTTCCACTCCAGTACCTTGAGGATGCTGAGGGGAGAATGCTATATGATGAGAGCGCTAAAAACAACTTTGATTTCATGAGATACGCTGTTGATAAATATGTAGGTAATTCTTTCGATCTAATTGCCTCCAATATCAATAATGAGGCTTTTGGCGATCCAAAAGCTGATCTATACCAGGATACTGGTGTTAAGCTAATAGTAGTGGGAATTATGCCGAGTAGTTTAGGTGGTTATGACAATTCGCTGATAGTACCTGATTGGACAGCAGAAAAAGTACCGGCTCTAGATTTTATGAATAAATACGGGTCAACTAGTTTAGTCATAGAATTCAACAATTCTCAGAGTAAAGATAAAGCTATTTTAGCATCTTCGTTAGGCCAAGGATTCTATGCGATTCATTCTTTGGATGGGGTTACTACTCACTTGTCACAAAGATTTGTAAATATCGAAAGTGGCTTGCTAATGTTTGGAGCATTTTGTTTAATGGTTGCTTTTGTAGTACTCATCTCATTGAAAGAAAGCATTTTGAGAAAAGTACTTTTAGGAGTGATTTCAGTTGTAATTGGATTAATCATCTCAACAACAGCTGTTGCAATCTTAATTAAGATATTCGGTAATGAGCTGTACTATTCTGTTGCACAATATAGCAGTTTATATGGCGATATAGCCAAACCATCAATATCGTATATTAAATTTCCTTTACTGCAAATTATTAGCTTGTTTTGTACCACAATTATACTTGGACTTATTTCAGGTTTTATTGGTAGAAAAGCATAAACTGGGTTTACTATTAAAAAGGCGGGATAAACCGCCTTTTTAATAATCTTAAACTCAAACCCCTTCCAACAAATCCTTATCTGTAACCTCAGCGAGTGCATTTTGTATCTGTCTATTTACATCTTCAGCACTGATTGATGATCGAAAATCTCGGATAATTTTTATAAACTGATCCTTGGTTAGCTGTTTGCCACTAAGCGATATTGCCCGCTTTATTTTTATTAAAACACTTTCAATATCGGCTCCTGATCTAATCTCTTTCAAGTCATCTTCTACTAGCAAATCTATTTGAGGCAAGATAGTGGATTCAATATTTTCTAGCTTGATTTTCTTAGATAAAATTCTGAAAAACTCTTTTTTCTCTTCAATTCCTTTCGGATAAAAGATTGGAATATGAACCTCTGCCCTACCCTGGCGCTTTAAGTCAATAGGAAGTAGTTC
>JAYTAQ010000032.1:0-5155 GCA_043737415.1 bacterium | reverse complement strand
GTTAAGTCGGTCTTTTTGACTATCCCTCCAGCCCTTTAGAACTTTGGAGGATAACATTAATTTAAGCTGAGGCTTACTTCAATGTTACTTTAGCACCTGCATCTTCAAGCTTTTTCTTAGCTGCTTCTGCATCTTCTTTTTTAGCACCTGCTAAAACGATAACTGGAGCTGATTCAACTTTTGCTTTAGCTTCAGCTAAACCTAGTGATTGATCAATTTCTCTTAACGCTTTAATAGAGTTGATTTTGTTCTCACCTGAAGCGGTAAGTTCTACATCAAACTCAGTCTTCTCCTCAGCTGCTTCTGCTGCTGCTGCTGGAGCTGCTGCTGCCATTGGAGCTGCTGCTGTTACGCCAAATTTATTTTCGATTGCCTTAACCAATTCTGAAAGCTCTAAAACGCTTAAATCAGCTACTGCATCTACTATTTTTTCGATTGTTAATTTTTCTGCCATAATAATATTGTTCCTTTTTTCGTTATTTTGTTGCTGCTACTGCATTCAAAGCATATGCTAGCTTCTGAATGTTGTTTGCAAGCGCTCTAGCCAATCCTGTTGTAGGATAGTTGACTAGGTACATTAGTTTGCCTAGTAATTGCTCTCTGGACTCAAGACTTGCAAGTGCACCGATCTTTGAAGAATCGATTACTTTTCCGTCTAGAATACAAAGTACATACTCTGCCTTTTTCATCTTTTTTAACTCAGCTAATAATTTAGCTGGGTTAACTACATCCTCGTTACAAATAAACGCTGAATTCTGTCCTTCTAAGTATACTTCCTCACCTAAAACATTTTTTGATGCTTTTACGAATAAAGTATTTTTGATAACTGAATATGAGGCGCTATCTGGAAAAAGTTTTTTCTTCAAATCATTAGCCTCATTTGAGGTTAGCTGAGTTGATGCAAGATAAATGGCTTTAGCTCCCTTAATATAATCTTCGTAAGAAGATAGTATTTCTTGTTTTTGTTGTCTTGTTTTTGCCATTTTATTTTTATATATGAAATTTCCCCGTGAAATTTTAAAAATACAAATTTTGGTCTAAGAGTGAGAGAAAAGTAATAAATGTACTGGTTGCGGTGAGCTAATTTATAATAAGCTCGTCGAACTGGTCAGTTCATCATTGAGTTTTATCTCGTCAGGTCTTAGCTTTGTTAGTTTACACTAACTTTGCCTGATTTCTTAGACACCTAGATTATAGTCTATCAATGGACTTTTTACAATGTCACTCAATCAATGGCGTTTACACTTCAAAAGTTTTAGTTTCTTTAATTGATCACAAAAAATATATTTGTACAATTAACATAAAAAACCATTACGGATGTATATCTACTCTATAGTTACTTTGACTAGTTTGTATTGTACTATTATTGTTAAAGACTGAGCTAATATTGTTAGCGAACTACTTTAAATCTATTATGACTGACCAGGTGAATAATCTAATATTGAATAAAATCAAAACCGCTTTGAAATCAAGTAAAATCACCTCTAAAAAGATTGATGATAGGTATTCAGGAGTCAGTAAAAGTTCTGATAAAAGCTTTGAATCTATTGCGGACAATTCTCCCGATGTTATCTCAAGATTTGATAAAAATTTAAAGTATGTATATTTAAATAAAGCTTCTGAGAAATTTACAGGCTTGGAAAGTAGTAACTATATTGGAAAAGATCACAGTGAATTAAATTTTCCAGAGAATATGGTTGTGCTTTGGCATGACGGACTTCAAAAAGTCTTTAAAACAGGTCAGAATGTTGAAATCGAATACACCAGTCCTACAGCCATTGGTCTAAGGTGCTTTCAGGCAAATCTGTTTCCTGAAT
The DNA here is from genome assembly GCA_043737415.1 of bacterium. GTDB lineage: Bacteria > Patescibacteriota > Dojkabacteria > JAOAGR01 > JAOAGR01 > JAYTAQ01. The sequence goes on along the minus strand of JAYTAQ010000032.1, from coordinate 3,338 downwards.
TTGATATAGATGGAAGTGTCAAAACAGTTATTTCCTTGAATAGAGATATTTCTGTTTTAAAAGAAACTGAACAGGTATTAAAAAATTATACAGGTGATCTCTCTAGAGTAATGCAGAGGTATAATGCATTGATTCATGCTAGTGATCAGATTATATTCTCATGGGATGCAAATACAGATACAAATATTATTTTTGAAGGTAGTGTCGAAAAAGTCCTCGGCTATAAAAGTAATGATTTAATAGGGGAACGTACAAAATGGACGAAACTTATCCATCCTGATGATATTACCTCATTTGAAGCTGCAAATTCTGAGAACATTGCTATTTCTGTCGAGTCTATAAAGTTAGAATTTAGAATAAAACGAAATGATGGAGAATATATTTTTGTTGAGGAGAATTCGTATTTTAATTATGATAATAATGGGGTTTTGGCTGGTTCAATTGGGTTTGTAATTGATGTTACAGAGCGAAGAAAGCTGAATGAAGAAATAAAATTCCATGCAGGGCTGCTTAACATGGTAGAACAGGCCATCATATCCACTGATTTAAGTGGAAATATTTTGTTTTGGAATGATTATGCCGAATTATTATTAGGATGGAAACGTGAAGAAGTTTTGGGGGAAAATGCAGCCAAAATATATATAAAAAGTGTACAGGAAGAGTTAATAAGTCATATTGGTAAGATTAGTAATTCAGGAGAATCCTGGTCTGGAGAGCTAAATCTAACAAAAAAAGATGGAACTATTTTTCCTGTAAAGTTAACATTATCTCCGGTTTTTGATAGTAATCAGAAAGTAATTGGTAGAATCAGTGTTTCTTCGGATATAACAATTGAAAAAAAACTTCAAAATAACCTCGCTGAATATGATCGTAAGTTTCGTTTGATAAGTCAAAATATGCATGAGCTGCTTTTTGCTTTTGATATGGAGCGAAATCTTATCTTTATTAATTCAGAAAATGCCATGGCATACCTGTTTGAATGTACCGTGAATGAAATGCAGACAATGGATTTTCCGAATTATATTCATCCTGATGATAGGTGGCGTATTGAGTCGATGGTTGAGTCAACTTATAAAGGAGATACTAACTCACAAATTGAGGCTAGAATTATTTTATGTAGCGGTAAAGTTCAGTGGCATGGGTTTTCTTCTTCACCAATACTTGATGAAACTGGAAATCAGGTTGGAATCGAGGTTTTAGAATGGGGTATTAATAAGCTGAAAACTGCTGAGTTTGCCTTAAAAGAGAGTGAAGAGCGGTATCGCGGACTTGTTGAACTCTCCCCCGACGCTATTCTTCTTACTGATATAGAAGGAGTAATTGTTTTTGCAAACCAGAAATCTGCTAAATTATTTAAGAATTTAAAAGTGACTGAACTTTTAGGGAAGAGCATAAAGGAAATGGTTAACCTCGAATTCAAAGATCTTGAAGTGGAATTGAAGAAAAATTCTTTAGATAAGGGGTATTCTCAGGTAACCGAATACAAGTTCATTACAAATGAAGGAGGAGAATTTTATGGAGACCTTAGTTCAAGTCTTGTTCATGACAAAGATGGTTATCCAACCGGTTTCGTAATGATTGTTCGCGATTTAAGTGAAAGAAAAACTGCTCAGAACATTTTGATTGAAACAAATCAAAAACTTGAGGCGCTAATCGAAGCAAGTCCTTTGGGAGTTGTAACAGTAGATAATGATAAGAATATTACTTTGTGGAATAAAGCTTCTGAACGGATGTTTGGATGGACTGAAGAGGAAGTGCTTGGACGGAAGCTTCCATTGGCCCAAAACGAGATAGAAGAACCCTCAGGCTTTATGTCTAATGTCATCGAAGGAGAATTATCTCTCAATCTTGAAACGAAAAGAGTAAGAAAAGATATGTCGGTAATAGATATCTCGATGTCTTTAGCTCCTTTAAAATCTGCTGATAACAAAATTTATGGAAGTGTTGCGGTATTAGCTGATATTACTGAGCACAAAAAATATGAGAAACAGATTCATGATTTGGCGTTTTATGATCAGCTGACTGGACTTCCTAATCGTGTATCATTTCAAGAAAGATTGGTGCAGGAGATTGAAAACTCGAAGAAAAATTCATCAAAACTTGCTGTTATATTTGTTGACTTGGACCGTTTCAAGATGATTAATGACTTGTTGGGTCATAGTGCCGGTGATATTCTTTTAAAAGAAGTTGCAAGGCGGTTTAGCACAACTATTCGGTCAACTGATATAGTTAGTCGTCAGGGTGGTGATGAATTTACACTTATCCTGACTGATCTCGAAAACGATGAACTAGCAACTGTTACGGCAAACAAGCTGCTTGAGGTATTGTCAGACCCAATAGAAATTGATAAACAAGAAGTATTTATTAATCCAAGCATCGGAATTAGTATCTATCCTGACAATGCCAAAGATCTTGACTGCTTAGTCAAGTTCGCTGATGTGGCAATGTATTTTGCCAAGAAAAAGGGAGGTAATATTTATCAATTCTACACAACTGATATGAATTCAAGGGTTGTTGATAGAATAATGATTGAAAGTAAGCTACGCGGAGCAATTAAACGGGATGAATTATTAATTTATTATCAGCCAAAAATTGATCTTCATACCGGTAGCATTATCTCTGCAGAATGCTTAGTTCGGTGGAATAGTCATGAACTAGGTTTGGTTTCACCATTGCGATTTATACCTATTGCAGAAGAGACAGGGCTAATAAGTCTGATTGATGAATGGGTGTTTAAAACAGCCTGTAAACAAAATAAGGAGTGGCAGAAAAATGGCTTTCCAGAGCAGTGTATAGCTGTAAATATTGCGACAAAAGAGATAGACAAGAAACTAGTATCTACGATAGAAAGTGCTTTGAGAAATTCCGGACTGGAATCAAAATATCTTGAAATAGAAATAACAGAGAGTGGGATTATGGAGGTTGATGAGAGTGTTGTCTCAATTCTTGAAGAAATAAGGGCTTTAGGTGTAAGAATAGCTGTTGATGACTTTGGAACGGGATACTCATCATTAAGTCGTCTGAAGGATTTGCCTATTGATTCTTTGAAGATTGATCAGTCGTTTATCCGTAATTTATCGAACGATAGTAGAGATTCTGCAATTGTTTCATCAATTATAACAATTGGACATAATTTAGGTTTAAAGGTGATTGCAGAAGGGGTAGAGAATGAGAGAACTGCGCAATTTTTGAGGAATCAAAATTGTGATGAATTCCAAGGATATTTTTTAAGTCCTCCCTTGCCTCATGACCAATTTTTAAGTTTTCTGAACAAGCAAAAAAAACAAGAAGAAATTGTTTATATCGATCGTGAAAAAGTTCTTTTATGATAACTCATA
>JAYTAQ010000031.1:0-2029 GCA_043737415.1 bacterium | reverse complement strand
ACTGGAAAAGCTAGAAGTTGGAGGTGCTCTTCACAACTTAGGGGATTTACAAAAAACAATAAGCACTGGCAGTAACAGCAAAACAATTTCATTTATTTGCCCAATCGCACACGGAAAAACTTTTGTGGAGAGACTCTGCCGCCGGTATGACTTTATAATTTCGGAGGATAGCTGGATTAATTTTCACCAAGAAAATATAGTCTTGCAAGATGGTACTACTGTTTACACGCGAAGGGATTTTGGAAAACTTTACCTCAACCTCCCGTTACTAATAAGCATTCTATTCAAACCGTCTTCCATTACAGCATATTCTCGGATCGAATCCTCGCAGTTAACTATAAAAGCGCTTCGGATACTGCATCAGTATTCAGCCCAGCTACTCGAATTAGAGGAGTTTCCTGAAATTTCTCTTTGGGACGATTATGAAGTTAGTGAATTTGGCGAGTGGCCTCATAATCGATATTGGGTAGATGAAGAAATAGGTTTTCACGAAACGCCCGATAGCCAAGAAGAGTTTAGACGCATTTATTATGAGGATAAACTCTATTATCTGCCAGATTCTCCGCGTGAAACCTTCGAAGAAAATAAGTCTATCCGTCAATATCTACAGAAGCTATATCCCCATGAATCGTTTGTTGATGAAGTGGCAGAGGCAATTTGTGTATGTTTACGTTATGACCCAACTATTCGTAAGGTAGCAAAAAGCGGAAAATTGTTGCTGACGCAGTGGCCTAACAAAATAGATTATATGCCCTCCATAAAAAGCGGTACGAGTCGAGTCTATCAAGTAGGCGAGAGTTTTGTGCTAAACAGGCTGATCAATGACTATAAACAAAACTTAATAGATAATGATCAACGCGAGAATTTCTTAAAAACTTGGTGTCAAAAGTTCAATTTGGATGAGATCAAAATTAACCGTCATCCAAATTTGAATATTAATTACATTGATTTAAATGGAATGATGCTGGCCGATGTTGGCTACGGTTATAGCCAACTTACAGCACTCCTCTTAAGTATTATTTCGGAGGGATTTGAAGATATTGTTGAAGTATTTGATTTAGAAAATAGCATACTAGGGACCAGGCTAAGAGAAGAAATGATTAACCTGCGCTTTGATGCCAATTCACGAATAATGATCTTAGAGGAGCCAGAAGCTAATTTACACCCCAAATTTCAGAGTCAGTTAGCCAATCTTATTAATGCCTCGATATGTAACAGTTATGTAGACCAATTCCTCATCGAAACTCATTCTGAATACATAATTCGTAAGTTTCAGTATTTGGTGGCCAAAGGTGAGATGAAGCCCGAAGACGTAGTGATCTACTACTTTCACGACCCCAACGACATTCCCAAAGGGAAAAAACACGTCAAGAAAATCACGATTTTGGACGACGGCAGTTTATCAGATGATTTCGGGCCGGGGTTCTTTGATGAAGCCGCTAATCTGGCAATGAGCCTATTTGATGTCCGTAAGAATCGGCAGAACTGAATTATGAAAGACAAAAGATTACAGATATATTGTACCAGCACCTTTTTCATGCACGTTTTTAGGATGCAGAGAGAGTTATCTTCTGAAGGTGAACTGTCTCGTAATATTTTCAGTCTCTTTCGGCATAGCAAGGTTAATGTTGAGGCAGAATCTTCGGAAATACTTATAAAAACTATTCCCCAAGAGATTCTTCTTGCTTACCCAACTATTAGCTTGCATCCCAATCAAGAAGATTTTGCTTTAATAGAAAAGGGAGATTCCTCTTTCTTCTTGAAAAGGATTAGTCCTTCTTCATTGTTCTTTCTTGACAGCGGAGAAGAAAAGTGTGTATTACTTGAGCAAAGATTTGGTATTGTCTGTGTTAGTTTACATAAATTCCATAAAGCAAGATTCCTGTTTAGTTGGCACTTGGAGTCTATATTTGGAGGAGATAACATTTTTGATTGGGGCTTCTTAAACAGGTATCAACATCCTCACAATGCTTTATTAATATCAGATAACTACCTTTTTTCAGAACTTACCCGCCCTAAAGCTGGACCG
>JAYTAQ010000030.1:0-2030 GCA_043737415.1 bacterium | reverse complement strand
AAATATGGCGCCGCTACCTTCATTGATTCACTTCATTGGATGCGTGAGATAGGTGATGAAGATCTATTGAGTGGATTTAAAAAAATTGCAGCACAATTAGATCAGGTTGGCAAAATAATTGTCATCTGTACGCGAGGCGATAGTGAAGAAGTGGAAAATAATCGACGTTTAAAAACTCTCCTAAACGATCCGGAGCTTAATAGTGTAATAATTCATAATTCTACAGCTTTAAAGGCTGGAGATTTATCCAGAGTTTCAAAAATAGTTTTCGGTGATCAACTACCTACCTAAATTCCTCTCTACCTTGAAAATCATTAATAAATTAACTTGCAAAACACCCACACTTTGCCGTACAATTGATTAATCCAATGATATGACCTAATGTCACCATATCATCTAGTTGAAAAATTAGAGTGGAGAAGGAAGAGAGGCAAAAGTCTTTAGAACCTTACGGGTAAGCCCGATATAGCAGAAAAAGGTTATTCTTGCGATTTGTAAGGATATCAAACCAGGACGGTACGAGTAATTTACTCCCTGAATATAAGTCGATTTAGTCGATTCATATTCGGGGATTTTTTAATGTCAGAATTAAACGAAAAGCTAAATAGTCCAGAGTTTTTAGAGATGCTTGAAAATAAAATTTATACTTGAGATATTAAAAATTAGTTTAAAATAATTATGAAACAACTACCTGAGGGTCAATACAATTTTAAGGAGACAGAACAGAAGATTTTAAACTTCTGGGAGTCAAAACCTTTTTTTAAGCCGGAATACAATCCAGTTACTAAATCAGTTATGACAACTGAGGATATGAAAAAGGATTCACGTAAGATCTGGACTTTAATCTGTCCTCCGCCAAATGCCTACGATCGGCCGCATATTGGAAATCTTTCTGGTTATTCTTACCAGGATGCTATGGCCAGGTACCAGCGGATGCAAGGCAAAAAAGTGTTAATGATTCCGGGTAAAGATCACGCTGGTCTTGAAGGAGAGGCTACTTTTGTACGTGATGTTTTAGAAAAAGAGGGTAAAAAGAAATCTGATTATACTCGTGAGGAATTTTACCAAAAAGTCTGGGATCATCAGCAAAAGTTTGTAAAAGGAATTCAGGTTGATGAGAAATCATTAGGACTTTCTGCTGATTTTGACCGTGATCTTTATACTCTTGATGACAGGATTGTAGATACTGTTTTAGATACTTTTGTACAAATGTACGGCGATGGATTACTGTACAAAGGAGTTCGAATTATTAATTGGGACGTAAAGGCTCAATCAACAATTCCTGATAATCAATGCGAGAGAACCGAGCGTGAGGGTACGATGTACTACATAAAATATCCGATTAAAGGATTGTCTGGTGAATTCCTGACAGTAGCAACTACTCGACCCGAAACTATGCTCGGAGATACTGCTCTTGTCGTAAATCCAACAGACGAGAGATACAAACGTCTTATTGGGCAAAAAGTTCTTTTACCTCTTACAAATCGAGAAATTCCAATTATTACAAATGGTCGCATTGAAAAAGATTTTGGAACTGGTGTCCTGAAATGCACTCCGGCTCATGCTCAAGAGGATTATGAAATAATGCTCGAGTGGAATAAGGAGTGCGAGAATTTCGAGAGAGATAATCCAACATTAATTGGAAATGATGAAAAACATAAGAAAATAGGTTACATCAATGTTATTGATAAAAATCTTCGGATGGTTGGACCTATTCCGAACAAATATAAAGAATTAAAACTTAATGCAGCTCGCGAAGCAGTTGTAACCGATTTACGTGAGACTGGATTTCTTGAGAAGGAGGAAAAGTTAATGCAAAATTTATTGATCAGTGAGCGAACTGGTGTCGTAGTAGAGCCGTTAATGGCATCTCAATGGTTTATGGATGTAAGCACATTAAAGCAGCCGCTTTTGGATATGGTTCAGAACTCTAATGTTAAAATACATCCAAAAAATTTAGAAAAAAGGTTTGTCGCTTGGGTCGAAAACATGCGAGACTGGGCTATTTCCAGAAACCTATGGTGGGGATA
>JAYTAQ010000029.1:0-2037 GCA_043737415.1 bacterium | reverse complement strand
AAAGAATCTTAAACGAGCCAACAGCTGCGGCTTTAGCTTATGGACTTGATAAGAAAAAAGACGAAGTTATAGCTGTTTATGATCTTGGAGGAGGTACTTTTGATATTACAATCCTTGAGTTAGGAGACGGAGTTTTCGAGGTTTTATCTACAAATGGTGATACTCACCTGGGTGGAGATGACTTTGATCAGGTTATGATTAATTATCTAGCTGATGAGTTTAAAAAATCAAACGGTATTGATCTTCGAGATGATATTGCAGCACTTCAAAGATTGAAAGAAGCTGGCGAGAAGGCAAAGATTGAGCTTTCATCTGTTACACAGACTCAAATTAATATCCCTTTTATTACAGCTGATAAATCTGGGCCAAAACACTTGAATATATCAATGACTAGAGCTAAATTCGAAGAATTGGTAGGAGAACTTATTAATAAAACTCTTGAACCAGTGAAAAAAGCGTTGGCAGATGCCGGAAAGAAGCCAGGTGATATCAATGAAATCGTAATGGTTGGAGGAATGACTAGAGTTCCAAAGGTTCAGCAAGTTGTAAAAGATTTCTTTGGAAAAGAGCTTCATACAGGTGTAAATCCTGATGAAGTAGTTGCAATTGGAGCTGCGATTCAAGCAGGTGTTTTGACTGGTGATGTTCACGACATTACTTTACTAGACGTTACTCCGTTGTCAGTTGGATTAGAAACAGAGGGGGGGGTAATGACCAAACTTATTGAGAGAAATACTACAATCCCAGCTGAGAAGAAGCAAATTTTCTCTACAGCTGCTGATAATCAGCCAGGAGTTGAGATCAGAGTTCTACAAGGCGAGCGAGCAATGGCTGCTGACAGCAAGACACTTGGTAATTTCCAGCTTGATGGAATTCGACCTGCAAGACGAGGTACTCCAAGAATTGAAGTAACTTTTGATATTGATGCTAACGGTATTTTAAAGGTTTCTGCAAAGGACTTGGATACTGGAAAAGAGCAGAATATTACTATCAAAGCGACAACAAATCTTTCTGATGAAGAGGTTGAAGCAATGGTAAAAGAAGGCGAAAAATATGCTGAGGAAGATAAAAAGAAGAAAGACTTCGCAGACGCAAAAAATAACGCCGAATCAACGGTTACAATGATTGATCATTTAAAATCTGAAAATAAAGATAAAATTGATGCTGAGGATATGAAAATTCTTGATGAAGAGAAGCAGAAACTTCAAGATCTTCTTGCAAAATCAGCTCCATCAGTTGAAGAACTAAAAACTTTGACTGAGGAAGTATCAAAAAAGGTTTATGATATTACTGCAAAAATCGCATCAGCAAGCTCACCTGATGAAGGTGAATCACCAGTAGAGGATTCAACTAAAGAAGGCTCAAAGCCTGAATCCGACGAAGCTGCTGAGGGTGAAGTAGTTAAGTAATTAAAAACAATAGAAAAAGTTGGAGAGACGCGAATGACCGCGTCTCTTTTATTTTGTGCATATATAGACGATCTATATCTAATGTTTTTTGAATCTAGTGTACAATTCCGCAGAATGTTGGAACAGGTAACGGGATTGAATATGAGATTAATTCCTAGGTTACGCAGTGATTTTCATAATAATATAGGAATTATCATTGCTACTATTGCATCATGCGCCAGAGCAAATAAATCTACATCAAAAGGGGATATTTTCCCTCAATATGAGAGATACAATTATCGATTCCATTATCTAGAAACATCAATAAGGGTTGGAGTCTTCCACGGCATTAACACTACAACCGGTGGTTGCCAGCTATTTATGCCACAATCCGGATTATCTAAAATATTAGAAAAAGATCGATACGGAGCTGTCTTTGGGCTATTACTAGGTGTTGATAAATTATATACACTTGCCGAAACACCAAAAGATTCAATAACTGGCACTCTGTGGAATGACCAATTCGGTGGTGATCCTGAAACATTCAAGAGTATGGGTATATATTCAGAAGAATTTATGAGATTTGTATTTGAATCATTGACCGGACAAAGTCCATTAGAAGCTGATGTCAGGGATGCTTTTGAACCTG
>JAYTAQ010000028.1:0-12840 GCA_043737415.1 bacterium | reverse complement strand
AATGATCCAGGATATTGATTTTATGTATCTTCCAGACTCAAATATTCAATTTGAAGACATGTTTGCACGCATTCCAAATACAATAAATGGTGTCGTTGCTGATCTAAATGCAAATTTCCTTCAAGGCGTTTTGATTAATATCATAGATTTTTTAGGCAATGTCGTCAGAACTGTTGCTACTGACCCTTCAGGAAAGTTTTACACTTTTGCTCCTCTTAATCCTGGCAGATATAGTGTTGAATTAATGCAGACTGGTCATAATTTCCTTAGATATTCAGTTAATCTAACAGGTAACGTCATAAATCCGAAACTAATTCAAACAATTAATTAAAGTGTTCAATAAAAAGCCTAAAAATAACGCAACTCCAGAATTGGAATTTATGAATGAGGTCAAACAGCAGCCTCAACAATATCAAGCCAACACTAATTCTTTTTCATCTCCTCCTTTTCCAAAACAAAATCAAAAATCATTACCGGTCGCAGCAGGTCGTAGCTACAAGACCAAAAATAGAGTAGCCGGAAAGGTTAAGGATAATGTAGTTAGCCCTTTTGTTGAATACTTCACAGCTGATCCAAATCGGCAAAAAGTTTTAGCTTCTACACAGGATCATCTAGATATTTATGACATTCGCGACAACGTTGTTTTATTAAAAAATGGCGACGTGTCTCTAATGATCGAGACGACTGCAGTAAATTTTCAATTGCTTTCAGCATTTGAACAAGACTTAAAAATTGAGGCATTCAGCGAGCTAATTAACTCATTGAATTTTGAAATGCAAATCGTAATTCATACTGAACCGATTGATATGAGAAGATATCTTGTTTATTTAGAGGAAAGCTGGAAAAAGATTAAAAAAGAAGCTCTACAAAAGCAAATGGGACTTTATATTGAGTTTGTTAAGGCATTAGTAGTTCAAAATAATATTTTACAAAAGAGATTTTTTGTTATTATTCCTCATCGATCCGGGGTACTCACCGCTGATCAGGTAAATCCATTCCAGAAATTGGTTGATGTGGTTTTAGGTAGAAAAAGAGTTACTGAATTAAAAGATGCTGATCGAATAGTTGAGAAAGCTTTAATACAATTAATTCCTAAAAGAGATCATATTATGAAGCAGCTTTCTAGAATGGGACTTGGCTCTAAACAGATGAATAATAAAGAAATTGTTCAACTTTTTTACAGCTATTATAATCCTGTGGAACATTTCTGATTTAGGTTGACGATTACTCTTCGATAAAAGATAATTGTCTACTATGCATCAACTATTTTACGCAACATTAGATCCTGAAAAAGCCTTGGGAATAGAGGATTTAATTCCTTCGTATCATATCCTTCATTCAGAAAACAGCCAGTTAGCTGTGCCAATAGCAGATCACGGCATTGATATTCGTAACTTCCCTAAAGATCCTAATCTTAAATCATTCAGTACAGGCAAGTTTTTGGAGAGTGAAAGTGTACAAAAATATATCAAAGATAATGCTCACTCTAATCCAAATATTTTGGTTTTTAAGAACGATTCGAAGATCGAGGAAATATGTAAAAAACAAGGTTATAACCTTCTAAACCCAAGTCAAGCACTTGCTAAAAGACTAGAAAACAAAGTTGAATTCTCAAAATTTCTTGACTCAATCGAGCTTTTTGATCAACCAAAGTATACAACCTTTGAAAAACTAAGCGATCTAAAATATGATGATATCTCAAAAGAGTATGGAATTGAGTTTGTAATTCAATTCTTCTTTGGACATTCTGGAAACTGCACATTTTTTATAAAAAGCGATGTACAATTGCATCTTCTCCAAGATAAATACCCACTTCGAAAAGGAAAAATTGTAAAAAAGATTAACGGCATACCCTATACTGTTAATGCGTGTATAACTAGACTTGGAGTTGTAATAGGAGGAATTTCTGAACAAATTACCGGCGTTTCAGCTCTAACATCATCAGAAGGGGGAACTGTAGGAAATGATTTCAGCCAGAGGCATCTTTCTGAGTACTTACGGTCCGATCTCATTATGAAGGCAACTCAATTTGGGGAAATTCTAATGAAAGAGGGGCATAGAGGAATCTTCGGATTGGACTTCGTTCTAGATCTCGAGGCTAATACTTTTTTTCTAATTGAAGCAAACATACGTCAGACTGCTTCATGCAGCTTTACTAGCTATCTTGAGCGTGACCAAAAGCAGGTTCCGATAATGCTTTGGCATGCTATGGAGCTTTTAAACCATAATTATTACGAAAACTTTACGGTGCTTGATGAAGAGCATGAATCATGGATAAACGACCAAATCGGAAAATTTAGATTATCAAATGATAAGTTAAGTTTTAACATTGAGATGAACCAGCCCGTACAAGCTTCACAAGTATTCTTTAGAAATATCAAAGATCATTCAGTTAAATTACTTGATCAATTTCCATCCGGAATCTATAGAATTCGTGGTCGAATGCCCGATGAAACTGCAGCAATGGAGCATGAGGACCCATATCCAGCCATATTCAGACTTCGTGAGGATGGATGGTCAACACTTTGTTTAATGGAACGCGGTTACAATATTTTGCAAGCAAAAGCGGCAGGTGGTTTTTTGATAAATACAGTCCCATCAGAAACAGTAGTTCCTGAACTTGGTGAAATCGGCAGGATACAGGTAATGGAATCAGCATTTGGATCAGCCGCTGATACAAATATCAGCGGCTGGTTCACGGATGTAGTAAATGCAGTCTACGAAAATACCAGGCTTATCGATATTGTTAAAGAATAAAGCTCAAACTCTTTATTCACTGTTAACTGCTAAGTGATTATGCTATCCTTTGTTAAAGAATGATCATCTCGTTTGCAAACCAAAAAGGCGGCGTTGGAAAGACCACCACCACACTGAGCTTAGCTTCAGTGCTCGCTAGTAAAGGCAAAAAGATACTTGTTATTGATTTAGATCCTCAAAGTAATCTAACTTCCGGGTTAGGTTTCCAAAGGACAAAAGAATACAAAAGTATTTATGATGTTTTAATACAAGACGAGGATATTACCCAGGTTTTTGTGCCTTCAGATATTAGTGATAATCTTTTCTTAGTTCCTTCAAAAATTGATCTTGCGGCTTCAGAAATTGAGCTTGTTTCAAAGCTTTCAAGAGAAGGTATCCTCAAAGAGAAATTAAGTAAAATTAAAAATGATTTTGATTATATTTTAATTGATTGTCCACCGTCTTTAGGACTTTTGACAGTCAATGCGATGGTAGCAAGTGATGGAGTAATTATTCCGGTTCAATGCGAATACTTCGCTTTGGAAGGTATCTCTCAATTGATGAATACTGTTCAGCTGATTAAAAAATCACTAAATCCACATTTAGAAGTTGCTGGAGTAGTGATGACTATGTTTGATGCTAGAACAAAGCTGTCAATTGAAGTAGTCCGTGAGGTTCAGAAATTTTTTAAGACTAAACTATTTGACACAATAATTCCAAGAAACGTAAGGATTTCAGAATCTCCATCGTTTGGAAAACCTATCGATAAATATGATCCAGCCTCAGTTGGAGCAAAATCCTATGTTAAACTTGGTGAAGAATTTTTAGCGAGATTTGATAAATAATAATGCAACCAGCAAAGGTTTTTAACCCATTACAAGATAAAAAGCTTAAGAAAAATTTAACCCAAAAAAAGCTTAAAATACTTATTGCGATAGGGGTTTTAATGTTAGTTCTATTTATCGTAATATTTATTGCCGCAGCCAGAAAAGGGGGGATTGAAAACTTGTTTAAAGGCAGTAGCAATCCAATATCAAATACTATCTCCAACATCGGAACAACCTTCACCCAGACCCCAGGCAGCGACCCTTCGCCTAGACCAGTTAGTTTTACAGATTCGACCAACGTTGATCCGCAAGTAGAGAAGGAGTCTGTTCTCCAAAATTATATATCTTTCGATACTTTCAATAACGGATATGATGTAACGATAAAAAAGAATACATTTGTATATTTTTCAAATTTAATGGATACAAGAATTGGTCTAAAGTTCTCTGACGGTCGTGATTTAAAGCTCGGCAGTCAGGAGGAAAAAAACATGATATTTAATCAAAAAGGCAATTTTACTTTCAAAGATGTCATCGATAATTCTGGTGAACCAATTACTGGAATCGTTCGCGTTGTAGATTAAAGTCATGGCAACAGAATTAAAAAAAGTATACTTAATTCATGGAGATAGCGACTACCTGATTTTCAAAGAACTTAAGGCCATTAAATCAAAACTTAATGCTGATAATGCAAGTATTATTGAGTTATTTGGATCAAAGAACCTGGATTTTCAGTATATTTATTCGTCTTTGCAATCAAGTGATCTATTTCTTAGTTCAAGTAGTGTTATTATTCGAGATATCAGTGATGGAAAGTCGTTTTTCCCATTTGTTGAAGAAATTACCAATTATTTAAATTCAAAGACCACTACTGAAAATAGTCTTTATATAATTCATTCTGGAAAGGTTTTGAAAACTTCCAAAATTTATAAAGCTATTTTAAAAGTTGGATCGATTAAAGAAATTGTACAACCTAAACCTGAAGAGACAATATCAGTAATCAAAAAAAGTATTAATATTTCCGATGAAGCTGCAAAGTTGCTTCTTTCTTTTTCAGGTGGAAATTTATTCCAGATCAAGAATGAGATTAAAAAGCTTCAAAGCTACTTAATTGCGAATTTAAAAACTAAAATTGAACGCAAAGATGTCGAGGATTTATGTATAAAAAATTTAGCTCAAAACGAGGTTTGGGGCATTGGAAGCAAATTCTTGAATTATAAATTAGATACTACAAATCCAGTCAATAAACTTAATTTACTCAAATCTATTGATCAATTGATGGATAGTAATGTACCTACGATGCAAATTCTTTACAGCTTTTATCAATATACAATTAATGCAATTAAGATGAAGAGAATGGTAGCTAGTGGTAAGGGTTTTAAAGAGTGCATGGCTTTCGGTTATTTCTTTGTTAAGGAATTTTTTGAGAAACGTGATCAATTAAAACTGGATGAACTTTTCGAAGTAAACAGTAAATTGCTCGATTACGAGTTTAAAATGAAAAATGGAGAAGTGGATGAGATTATTGGATTGAGGAGTTTGATTTTAAGTATTTAATGTATTCTTTTTTTCCGTTGTCCCCCTCTTGTCATACAATATACAGCAATACTCAGCTATGAAAACACCAACTTTAGTCCCAAAAAAAACAAGAAATTATATTACATTTATTATTATTTTAGGCTTTATTTTTTTGTCACTTTTTTCAACTTTCGGAGCTGCAGCTGCTCTTTTAATTTATCATAAAACATCTTTAAAGCCCTTCGTAGAGACTAAGAAGTCAGGAATTTTTTATATGACTTCTTGTGATAATATGAAAAAGCAATTTGAGCAATATTCAAATTATCAAGGCAATTACGGAGCAATGGATGAAGCAATGAATTTTTATTCTCCTCAGAAAAGCATTTCAAATCGAAGTATTGGATCGGGAACTCAGGACTATACAAATACCAATGTTCAGGTTGCCGGAATTGATGAGGGCGATATTGTAAAAACTAACGGAAAAGCTCTTTTCATTATCAAGCAAGGTCAATCCAAGATTTCAATTTTAAAGATTTTACCGTTGTCAGATACAAAGAAGGTGGGTGAAATTAATTTTAGTGAATCAAATTTGAAGAAAACTCAAGGATCTCCGATTGAAATGCTTATTTACGAAAATAAGTTAATCGTTTTTTCAAATAGTTACAATCAATCCGACAACTTCGATTTTGGTATGAAAAGAGCAATATCTTCGTATTCTCCGGTTTCACAGAGTGTAAGCATTTCTGTTTATGATATTTCTAATATTGAGAAAGTAAGTAATCTATATGATATTGATTTGGAAGGTCGATTTATTACATCTAGACTAAAAGATGGTTATGTTTATCTGGTTACGAATAAATACGCCGAGTCATTTGATCAACCTATACCAATGTACAGGGACAATAGAGAAGGCAGTGAGTTCAAGAAATCCAGCAATTGTGAGGATGTGGCTGTACTTGATAAAGATTATGTTTATCCTTCTTTTACTACAGTTGCCGCTCTTGATGTATCAAGAGACAATTCAAAGGTTCATATTCAAAATTATATTGGTAATACTCAAACGGTTTATATGGGTGAGGAAAGTATATATCTTGTGAGCAGTCGTCAGGATTATATTCGTCCAATGAGAATGCTTCCGTTTATTGGTAATAGGTCTTCAACTAATAATGATTACAGTGTATTAGATAAGTTATCATATTCAAAAGACAAGATTTCATTTGTTGCTGCTACAAAGTTTGAAGGCCATCTCCTTAATCAGTTTTCACTTGATGAGTTTGAAAACCATCTTAGAATTGCTGGAACTATAGGTGAAATAACAAATGGTGATTCTAAAAATTATCTAGCAATTTACGATGAAAAATTAAATAAAGTTTCATCAATTGATGATCTTGCAAAGGGAGAAAAAATATATTCCGTAAGATTTGATGGAAAGACTGGAGTTGTGGTTACATTCAAGAAAGTTGATCCATTATTTGTTTTCGATCTTTCTAATCCCAAAAATCCGAAGCTAAAGGGAGCTTTGAAAATTCCTGGTTACTCGGATTATCTTCATTTTATAGACGATAATACGGTTGTTGGTTTCGGGAAAGATGCAATTGAAGCAGATGAATTGCTAAAAGATCAAAGAAATTTAGATTTTGCTTGGTATCAAGGTTTGAAGTTAGCAATCTTTGATATAACTGATCCAACAAATCCAAAGGAATTATCAAAAATTATGCTTGGCGACAGAGGTTCAGATAGTCCAGCTTTGCTTGACCACAAGGCATTTACTTTTGATCCGGTACATAATTTAATTATTTTTCCTGCATCGATCTCAAAAATTGATCAATCAACTTGTATTCAGGCCCAGATCCAAAGCCCATGCTATGGTAAGCCTATTTCACAGGGAGCGGAGATTATTAAAATAAAAAGTAATAAGTCGTTAGAGTTTATGGGTGAGATCTCACATGGTTCAATTAGTACAAGTAACTACTACTACTCAGATCAACTAAATAATGTTTCTAGAGGACTGGTGATAGGAGAAAGTATAGTAACTGTTTCAGATGGAATGGTTAAAATTAATAGCATTGATGGGTTAAAAGAGACAAATTCAATTAAAATATAAAATATTTACGTAAAACTATTTTATACCCTTATTTAGGATAGTTTGTTCGGGGAAAAAACTACATTTGCTCCTTTTAATACAAAATATCCGCCAGTTGATCTAGAGAATGAATAGTCTTAAACCCTGGAAGTTCATATGGAGAAAGTCTATTTAACCAAATTGGAGTTAGCTTACTTTCAGCAAAAATTCTATCCATTACCTCAGGTTTGTCATCGATAATGGCTCCCTCTCTGTTCATTTTTTTAAATACTTGTGATT
Organism: bacterium; assembly: GCA_043737415.1. Taxonomy (GTDB): domain Bacteria; phylum Patescibacteriota; class Dojkabacteria; order JAOAGR01; family JAOAGR01; genus JAYTAQ01. Next base: position 5,400 of record JAYTAQ010000028.1, on the reverse strand, counting down.
CTAATTTTCGTCTTTCAATTACAATAAAATCTTTTGAAAAATATTTATAAATTCCTGATTTTTCAAGTTTTAACATTTGGTATTCCGGGTATCCTTGAGAAAAAATTCCTAATTTGTAATCCTTTGATAAGTTCTCAAGAACTTGAATTACGTCAGTATATAAGGATTGTTTATAAAGACTCTCCTGTGCATAAATTTCTTCTAGTTTCTCAACGCTGAGCTTAAGGTTGGTTCCAAGATAGCGTATATAATCGTTTAGATTGAAGTCATTGGATTCTGCAAGTGAGGCTATGTAGTCAAGCGCAAAATCTTCGTACACATTATCTGGCACGCCAAACTTAGTAGTTATCTCCTTTTGAATTAAACCTTTAAATTTTACCGCGTCAAATAAAGTTCTATCTATATCAAAATAAATTACTGGTTCCATATCTGAAGTTTACCATTACAATTTTATTCTTCAAATCTGATCTTTGATGTTATAATTCCACATGAAAATCCTTGCAATTGACACATCATGCGATGAGACATCTGTAGCAATCCTTGAGAATGATTGGATATTATCCAATAAATTATCTTCGCAGATCCAAGCTCACAATGAATGGGGTGGTGTAGTGCCAAGTTTAGCGAAGAGAAAGCATGAAGAATTAATTGATTTAGTTATTAGCCAGGCTTTAAAGCAGGCCAAAGTCAGACTTGAGGACATTGATGTTTTTGCAGCTACAAAGGGTCCAGGGCTTTCGATTGCACTTGAGGTTGGACTTGCAAAGATAAAAGAATTTGCAAATCTTTACAAAAAACCGATGATAGCTGTAAATCACATGGAAGGGCATATTTACTCAACTCTAGCCAAAAACTCCAAGGGTTTACCTCATGCTGATTATCAATTTCCATTGTTGGTTCTTCTCATTTCTGGAGGTCACACAGAGTTAGTTTTAATGAAGGATCACGGTAAATATGAAATAATTGGCCAAACTCTAGACGACGCATTAGGTGAAGCTTTCGATAAAGTTGGGAGAATGTTGGATCTGGGTTACCCGGCAGGCCCGGCTATGGAGAAAATAGCTGAGAATGGCGACGAGAATGCTTACAGGCTTCCTATCCCGATGAAGCATTCCAACGACGCTAATATGAGTTATTCTGGGCTTAAAACTGCATCTATGAAGCTAATTAATGAAGAGCTTTCAGAGTCGAATAAATATCTTGAAAAATTCCGAGATAATTTATCTCCTTTTGAAAAAAAGAAGATGTTAATCGAAAGAGATCCATCTTTTGTTCCTGATCCATCGTCAATTGTTCAATATAAACAAGACAGTCAGGTAAAAGTTGCTAGGCAAATTGTGTGTAATATTGCTGCATCTTTTCAAAAGGCAGCTGTAGAACAAGTTTTACTGAAAACTGAATTTACACTTAATAAATTAAGTGAAATGTACATAATAAAAGATCTAATCATTGGAGGTGGAGTCGCTCAAAACAAGTATCTACGAAAAACCTTTAAAAAAGCTTTAGGAAAGAAAGTTTCAATACATTATCCACAGTCCAAAAAATTGTATACAGATAATGCAGGAATGATAGGCAATGCTGCATATTTTAATGCACTCCGAGGGAATTTCGTTGATAATATTGATGATGTTCGGAGAGATCCAAATTGGACATTGGATGAGATGGGTTAAGTGCCTACAATTGGAAGAAATGATGTGTTTAGTGGGTTTCGCTCACAATTAATATCAATTCCATCTACTTGTGCTTTAACTTTAAGTAATGGGTTCATAAAAGGACTCTGATCTCCGTAATCAACTCTAAACGCAGCAATTGCCGCTCCAGGTTGTCCAGAAAAACTGACAGCTATTCGCTTCGTTCCGTCAGCCATAGTAGTGGTTGAATCAGAATTTGGAAACGGGGATGCGTTTGTAAAAGTTATTTGGCTCGGAAGATCGTTATTCCCATAATTTATAGAATAATTTAAACCTGTTGGTGGTTGGGTACCATTAGAATCTTCACTGATGGATTGTAGGGTGCTTCCTGATGTCATAAACACGCCACCGGTTGTAGCTTCTCCAGGATTTAAATACGCTGTTATAGTGTGAGTGCCATTAGCATCGTACGCTGTCCCAGTGCAAAAAATAGGAGGAGTATTAATTTGATTGTCATATGGAGACTCTTGTGCTGTTGCTGGTGATGGACTCATTAATGCAAAAAGAGTTAACGCAGCAATACTTGCACGAAAACCTCGGGGGGAAACTATTGATCTATAAATTGAAGGTAACATAATTAATTCTTATTATATATAGCACGCTTTGTTTTTTCAACTCCTTCAACTAATTATAAAAACATACATATATTGTTAACTTTAGTTATAAATCACTATAATTGAATTATGCAACAACGTATAAAATTAATTATAAGTGGTGTTTTAGCAGCTTTTATGATATTTTTCCTTTTTTTAGGAAGTGTAAGGCAGATTGATGCTGGACAAGTGGGAGTCAAATTGAGAAATGGCTCTGTGGTAGGAACTTTAGGAGATGGTCTTAAATTTAAAGTACCTGTATTTGAGCAGATTATTAAGTTTGAGTCGAGAACTCAAAAAGAGCAAGCTTTGGCAGATGCAGCATCTCGTGACTTGCAGCAGATTAACGCTACAATAGCTTTAAACTATCGTATTGACCCAACCAAAGTGGGTGAGATTTATAAAGATCTAGGAACCGGCTACCGTGAACGAGTTATTTCACCAAGACTTCAAGAAGCTGTAAAAACAGTAACAGCTAGATATACAGCTGAAGAATTAATTACAAAACGACCAGAGGTTCGAGAAACAATTCTTGCCGAGATCAAATCGAAATTATTATCGGCTAATATTATTGTAGAAGACGTGAGTATTGTAAATTTAGAATTTTCAAAAGTATTCACCGCAGCTATTGAGGAGAAGCAATTAGCTGAACAAAGAGCGAAAACTGCTACTAATGACCTTGAGAGAATTAAGATAGAGGCAGAGCAGCAGATTACTAAAGCAAAAGGTGACTCTGAAGCGCAGAGACTTCAGCAGGCTACTTTAAATTCTTTACTTTTACAAAAGCAGTTTATTGAAAAATGGGATGGTAAATTACCTGTTGTAATGGGACAAAATGGTAATATTCTAGACCTTAACTCACTAACTAATCCTAAACCTTAACAGTCAATGAATTTAATACTAACGACTTTTAAGCTGTACTATAAGGTCTTGACTGGGTATAACAACTTTATTATGATTAGTTTAGCAGAGCATAATAAATTCTGCTAAATTACGGGTTAGGATTACACAAGTTAAAAAAATTAATTTTTTATACTTTGTGATTCTAAAACTCAAACATTTGATTATCAAAAACGTACATAAATTATGGAAAATATGAAATTCAAACCTCTTGGCGACAATATTCTGGTAAAACCAGCTGAAGCCGAGACAAAAACAAAGTCAGGGATTTTCTTGACTGAGGATAGTGTAGAAAAACCAAAATGGGGTACAGTTGTTGCAATCGGTAATGCACAGGGAAAATTACTCATGGATGGTACAAAATTTGAATTTAGCGTAAAGGTTGGCGACAAAGTCTATTGGAGCTACCAAGGTCAGGAATTTGAATACGATGGTCAAAAATATCTCGTAATGAAAGAGAGTCAATTACTTGGTATTGAGGAGTAATATTTAATTTTTAAATTTAAAAAATTATGGCAAAATTAGTATATTTTGGTGATAAAGCTACAAGAGGTATCAGAATCGGGGTAGACCTGATTGCTGACGCGGTAAAAACTACATTGGGACCTCGTGGCAAGTATGTTGGTATTCATAAAAAATACGGCGCTCAACATATGACAAAAGACGGTGTTACAGTGGCAAAGGAGATAGAAAGCTCAGATCCTTTAATTGATTTTGCTATTAAAACAATTCGAGAAGCCGCTTCAAAAACTGGTGATATGGCTGGAGATGGAACTACGACTGCGACAGTTCTCGCCCAAGCAATATTCAATTACGGTCTTAAGTATGTTTCAAGCGGTGCTAATGCTGTAAGTATTCAACGAGGACTTCATAAGGCTAGTCAAGCTGTTATTGATCATGTAGCTTCAGTTGCAAAAGAAATCAAAGACACTGATATTGCTTCACTTGAACGTGTTGCAACAATCTCGGCAAATAATGACTCAGAAATGGGTAAAAAGATTGCTACTGTAATACATAAAATTGGCAAAGAGGGTGTCGTTACTGTCGAAGAATATCAAGGAACAGGAATAGTTGTTGATTATGTTGAAGGAATCAAAATTGATAGAGGTTTTGCTTCACCATATTTTGTAACTGATCCTTCAAGAATGGAATCTGTTATTGAGAATGCAGTTGTTTTGATAACTGACCAACGAATTTCATCAATTAAAACAATACTTCCAATTATTGAGAAAATGATGGAATCAGGCAATAAAAACATGGTTATTATTGCTGAAGATGTTGATGGAGATGCGCTTACGAATTTAGTAGTTAATAAACTTCGAGGCGTATTTAATATTCTTGCTATCAAAGCTCCAGGATTTGGAGATAGGAAAAAAGATCTTTTGCAAGATATTGCTATTTTGACTGGTGCTACACTTATTGCTGAGGATTCTGGACGAAAACTAGATGAAAACATTACTCTTGATGACCTCGGCAGTGTTCGAAGAGTTGTAGCAGACAAAGACAATTCAATTTTTATCGAAGGTAAAGGCGATGCAAAACTTATCGAAGCACGAATTGCTCAAATCAAAGAAATTATTTCTAACACAACCTCTGATTACGACAAAGAAAAACTTCAGGAGAGACTTGCAAAATTAACTGGTGGTGTTGCAGTTGTAAAGGTCGGAGCAGCTACAGAAGTAGAAATGAAAGAAATCAAGGATAGACTTGATGATGCTATTCACGCAACAAAAGCTGCTCTAGACGGGGGTATTGTCGCAGGCGGCGGTGTTGCCTATATTAACTCAATTACTGCACTAGAGAAGCTAAAACTAGATGGGGATGAGGAATTTGGACGTGATATAATGAGAAAAGCTCTTCGTGAGCCTATGAGACAGATTCTCGTTAATGCAGGGGTAGAGAGCCCTGACAAGATCGTTGCTGAATGTGAGGATGAAGGTATCGGTATTGGATATGACGCTCTAAACGGCAAATCAAAAGTCAATATGATTGAAGCTGGAATTATTGATCCTGCTAAAGTTATTAGACAAGCTGTAGAAAATGCTGTATCGGTTGCATCTCAATTATTAGCTACTAGTGTAGTAATTGTTGATGAACCTGAAAAAGAGAAAGCTTCGTCTGGTGGCGGGTCTGGAATGGATGACGATATGATGATGTAAAGTGTACAATTAATTGTAACATTTGAAATGAGGAGCTTGATGCTCCTCATTTTTATG